>NZ_JALHPM010000032.1:8614-46984 GCF_022842525.1 Luteitalea sp. | reverse complement strand
AAGGCGCCGGTGCAGGCGCCGCCAGTTCGGGGGGCGCCGCCGGCGGGGCTGCCACCGGGACCGGCGCGACCACGGGGGTGCCGGCCAGCACGAGGGGGACCTCCGCAGGGGCCGATGCCTCCCCTGACACTAGATGCCGGACGGACTCGATCGTGGCGTCAGCCACGGACTCGGTGCGGACCGGATCCCCGGTCTCTTGCCACGAACTGGTGCCGCTGCCAAGGGCCAGCAGCAACCAGGGCGTCTGCGTCTGGGCGCCAGACGGGACCTCGACGGGCGGCGGGGCGATCACCAACTGCGGCTCGGGGGACGTCTGGATCTCCACGGTCGGCTCATTCTGTGGCTCCGATGCCGCGGCCATGGGACGACCGTCCACCGGTGCAGCTGGGGGCGCGTCGTCCTGGTCCTGGACGGCGGCGAGCACGCTGGCGAAGCCGCCCTTGCCCTTTGTTCCGGCCGACGGGGCGTGATCGCCTCGCGGCGCCGACGGAGCGCGAGCGACGCCTGGCCCGACCGGACCGCGCGCGGACGGCTGGGCCGAGCGCGAGGGGGCCGGTGACGACGGCGGGGCGACGGGAGACGACGGGGAGAACGGCACGAGGCTCATGGAGCGCTCCGGGCGACGGGAGACGGGTGATCCAGGGATCACCCGTCCTCACGGGAATTACCGCTTGAGCTGGAGCGTTTCGACGAGCACTTCGTCGGACACCGTGATGGTGCGCGAGTTGGCCTGATACCCGCGCTGCGCCAGGATCATCTGGGTGAACTCCTGCGCGATGTCGACGTTGGACTGCTCGATGGCGCTCCCGATCAGGGTGCCGCGGCCACCGGTGCCGGCCGTGCCGACATTGGGAATGCCGGCCGCCTGGCTTTCGCCGAACCGGTTGGCGCCGAGCTTCACGAGGCCCTTCGGGTTGTTGAAGTTGGCCAGGCCGAGCTGACCGACCGCCACCGTCTGCCCGGCGCCGAAGGTCGCGATGATCTGCCCTTCCGAGTCGACCGAGATGTTGCTGATCTGCCCGGCGGGCGATCCGTTCTGCGTGAGCGACGAGGTCTCGGACTTCGAGGAGAAGCTGGTGATCGACGGCGTGTCGGCCGGGGGCGGGGTGATGTCCCACACGATGTTCGTGCCGACCGCGCCGTTGGCCCAGGCGGCCGGGGCCGTGAACTGGAGGTCAGCGGCCGGGTTGGTCAGGGCGCCCGTGCCATCGAACGTCAGCACGCCCGTGGCGAGCTGGAACACACCCGCGCCACCGTTGACGTCGGCCGCGGGGACGTTGGCCGTGTAGGTCCAGGCCCCGGGACCGGTCTTCTGGAAGTCCACGGTGATGACGTGCGGGCTGCCCAGCGCGTCGATGATCTTGATGGGCGTCGAGAAGTTGACGGCGCCGGTCACGGGCGCGTCGGCGTCCAGGTTGATCAGGGTGCGAACGTTGGTCGTCGCCACCGGCTCACGCAGCACGCCGGGCGGCACGATGATGTCGGCCATGGCGCCGGTCGTGATCACGGCGCCGGTCACCGGATCGGTCTCCGTGAAGCCCTGGACGCGCCAGCCATCGGTGGTGACCAGTTCGCCGTCGGCGTTGAAGCTGAAGTTGCCGGCGCGGGTGTAGGCGTTGCCGCTCTCGCCGCGGACGATGAAGAAGCCCTGGCCCTGGATGGCGACATTGGTCGCCTCTCGGGTGTTCTCGATGGCGCCCTGGCTGTGCACGGGCGAGATCGAGCCGGTGAGGACGCCGAGGCCGACCTGCATCGGGTTGATGCTGGTGCCGCCGACGGTCTGGCTGACGAGATCGGCGAAGCTGACCGCGCTGGTCTTGTAGCCGATGGTGTTGATGTTGGCGAGGTTGTTGCCAATGACGCTCAGGTACGTCGCATTGGCGTTCAGGCCCGACAACCCGGCGGAAAAGGATCCGACTGCCATGTCACTTGCCTCCGTTGCTGCTGCTGGTTCCGGTGCTGCCGGTACTGGGGGTTGAGGGGCTCGCCGCCGCGGCGCCGCCAGCGGCGGGATCCACGTACGACGGATCGTTCTTCGGGTCGGTGACGGGGATACCGAGCTTGAGGCCGATCTGATCGAGCTTGGTGAACAGCTGCGACTGCTGCTCCACCGACGTGGTGAGTTTCTCGAGCGAGGCAAACGTCGCCAGCTGCGCGATGAACTCGCCGTTGTCCTGCGGCTTGGTCGGATCCTGGTTCTGCAGCTGCGTCGTCAGCAGCTTCAGGAAGGCGTCCTGCCCGAGATCGCGGGTGGCCCCGGTCCTGGTCGTCCCCTGGGTCGTGGCCGCCGTGCCGCTGGCCTGGTTCGCGCCGACTACTGGTGTGCTCACTGGAAGTCTCCTGAGCGACGCGCCGCCTTGATCGTGGCCAGCTCGTCGATCGCCTGCATCTCGCGGTGGGCCTGCTCGGTATCGAACACGAGCCTCGCGCGCTCCTTGAACCGTTCGAGCACCCGGCGCTGCTTGTGCGCCTCCTGCGCCTGATGGAGCCGCAGGTCCCGAGTCTCGAGTCGGTCACGCACATCGAGGCGACTGGCCTCGACATCTCGTGTCTTCACCACAATCCAATTTCGATGCCACGTCAGCTGCACCACATCGGAGCCGACGCGCTCGGCGTCGTTGGCACTGCCGTAGGCCTCGCGCAGCCGATCCTCGGCGAGCGCGAGCCGGCGCTCGGCCTCCTGCAACTGCCGTTCTGCGCGCGCCAGCGCCTGCTGCGCCTGTTCCTCGGCCCGCTGACGCATGTGCAGCACCGGCTCGAGCCTAAAGTGGAAGCGCGCCATGCCGATTGGGTCGAGTGAGGGGATCCAGGGATGGCTGCGCAAAGTGTCGTTCGCACGACATCCCTGGACGGGGGTTCATGGTCTACAGCGCCTCGAGCGCGTGCACGGAACTCTCGTAGTCGACCAGGTCCTCGGCCGGCTGCTGCAGAAAGGCATCGAGCGCCTCGCGGTGCGCCAGCGCGTCGTCGATGCGCGAGCTCGAGCCGGTGACATAGGCGCCCACCGACACGAGATCCTCGTTCTCCTTCACGAGCGACAGCCAGTCGCGCACCTTCCCCGCCTTCCTCCGGTGGTCCGCGGTCGTGACGTCGGGCATCGTCCGGCTGACGCTCGAGAGCACGTCGATCGCCGGGTAGTGATTGCGCGCCCCGAGGGCGCGCGAGAGCACGACGTGGCCGTCGAGGATGGCGCGGACGTTGTCGGCGACCGGCTCGTTGGTGTCGTCGCCCTCGACCAGCACGGTGTAGATCGCGGTGATCGAGCCGCGTCCCTCGACGTTGCCGGCGCGTTCGAGCAGACCGGGCAGCATGCCGAAGACCGATGGCGGATAGCCCTTGGCCGTCGGTGGCTCGCCGGCGGCGAGGCCGACCTCACGCTGGGCCATGGCGAAGCGCGTCACCGAGTCCATCATCAGCAGGACGTTCTTGCCCTGATCACGGAACCACTCGGCCATGGCCGTCGCCGCATAGGCCGCGCGCAGACGGACGAGGGGCGGGTTGTCGGAGGTGGAGACGACCACCACCGAGCGTCGTCGTCCCTCGGGACCGAGGTCGTGCTCGAGGAAGCTGCGGACTTCGCGGCCGCGCTCACCGACCAGCGCGATGACCGCGACATCGGCGGCCGTGCCGCGCGCCATCATGCCGAGCAGCGTGCTCTTGCCGACGCCACTGCCGCCGAACAACCCGACACGCTGCCCGCGGCCCAGGGTCAGGAGGGCGTCGATGGCTCGCACGCCGGTGCCCATCGGGACGTCGATGGGCTTGCGGGCAAGGGGATTGAGCGGCTCCGGATGCAGGGCGCCCACTTCACTCGTGCCCAGCGGACCGAGGTCGTCGAGCGGCCGGCAGAGACCATCGACCACCCGCCCGAGCAGGGCATCGCCGACGGGGACGGCGGCCGGCCGTCCACGCGACACGATGAGGTCGCCGGGACGAATGCCGGAGGTGCTCCCGAGGGGCACGGACTGCAGGAGGTTGTCGCGGAAGCCGACCACTTCGAGCATGAGCGGCGGTGCGCCATCGTGCGAGGCGAGCTCGCAGAGTTCGCCGACACGCACGCGCGGGCCCTTGGACTCGACGAGCAGGCCGACGGTGCGGACCACCTGCCCCACCATCGGCAGCGGATCGGCGGCCGCGACCTGATCGTGATAGCGACCGAGCGAGAAACCGCTCGAGAAATCCAGCACCGCCATCAGGCCACTCCCCTGCGCGCCACGGCGACCGGCACCGGTTCGCCGAGCACGGCGCGGGCGATCTCGTCGACCTGGGCGTCCACCGACGCGTTGATGAAGCCGAACTCGGACTCGACCAGGCACCCGCCGCGCGCCACGGCCGGATCGGCCCGGATCTCGACCTGCCGCCCGTTCAGCGGCGCAACCTGCCCGGACATGACGATGGCGTAGTCGTCAGGGTGCAGGCGGACGGTCGCCGGCGAGGCCCCCCCGAGACGCTCGAGCGCGATGTGCGCGAGCGCCGCGGTCAGCTCGGGGTCGACGGTGATCTCGCGCTGCAGGACCCGACGGGCAATGGCCACCGAGAGCTGGACGAGCTCGCGTTCGGTCTGCCGCACCATGTTGTCGCGCAGACCGGAGAGTTCTTCGAGCGTCTGGGCGAGGCGCCGCAGCATGGCCTCGGCGCGCTTGCCGCCCGCTTCGAGTCCGGCGCGTTCGCCCTGGGCATAGCCCTTGGTGAAGGCGTCCCGCTCGAGCGCCGCGAGTTGCGCCTGCTGGTCGGCGGTCGGCTGGAACGGCTCCGGAGGGATCGACGCCGCTGGCGCCGGTGTCCCGTTCGCCTTCGCCCCGGTCGCCGCGAGGGCCAGCGCGTCGTAGGGGGCCCAGATCTCCGCCGAGTTGAGCGACTGGATGTGGCCCCCGGTTTCGGTCGGGCTCCAGGCAAAGCGCTCGACGGCGACGGCATCGGCCGCGAGTCGACGCGTCCTAAGTGACATACGGTTCTCCGGCGGCGGCGCCCGTCTGCAGCAGGCCTTCTTCCTCGAGCTTGCGCGCGATGCCGACGACCTCCTGCTGGGCCTTCTCGACCTCGCGCAGACGCACGGCGCCGAGCAGTTCGATCTCTTCGCGAATCATGTCGACGGCGCGCTTGGACATGTTCTGGAAGAAGCGGTTGCGGATGTCCTCCGACGTCCCCTTCAGGGCCACGGTCAGGACCTTCTTGTCGGCGCGCTGGACGATCTCGCGCAGCGCGTTGTCGTCGACGTGGAGCAGGTCGTCGAAGACGAACATCAGGTGGCGGATCGAGACGGCGAGGTCTGGCGTCTGCGACTCGATGGCCTCGAGCACCGGCTGGCTGATGCTGCGGTCGATCCGGTTCAGCAGTTCGGCCACGGCGCGCACGCCGCCGTACGACTCGTGGGTGCTCGCGCCGAGCGACTTGAGCCGCTGCTCGATCACCGAGGAGATGCGCGAGATGACCTCCGGCGAGATCTCCTCGAGGTTGGCCATCCGCGTCACGACCTCGACGCGGAGGTCCTCGGGCAGGCTCTGCATCAACTGGGCGGCCGGGCCTGGCTTGAGGTGCGCGAGGATGAGGGCAATCGTCTGGGGATGCTCGCTCTGGATGAACTTGGACAGCTGCTGCGGGTCGGCCTTCTCGAGCCCCGTGAAGGCCATCGACGATTCGAAGGTCTTGACGACGCGGTCCAGGACGCGCTTGGCCAGGTCGGGCCCGAGCGACTTCACGAGGAGCTTGGAGGCGTACTCGACGCCGCCCTTGGTGACGTACTCGGCGGCCTTCCACATCTGGTGGAACTCCTCGAGCACCTCGGTGGCCGTCGCCGCCGGCACCGGGCCGAGCAGCGCCACCTCGCGAGCGATGAGCTCGATCTCTTCTTCGTTCAGGTGATTGAAGAGCTCGCCCGACGCGTGCTCGCCGAGAAGCACCGTCAGGATGGCGGCCTTGCGCACGCCATTGAGGTTCTCCAACTTCGGCGCGAGGGCGGTCGACATGGCCTAGCTTCTCCCCTCGGTGAGCCAGCCGCGTACCAGCTTGGCGGCGCTCTCGGGTTCCTTGTTGGCCAGGGTCGTGACGCGGCGCGTCAGCACCGGCTGGCGACGATCCCCCTCCTGGGGCATGGCGTCGAGCTGCGCTTCGATGTCCCCTTCGATCTCCTCGATGGTCCGCGGCAACTGCTGCGGCATGCCGACGGTGGCATGCTGCGCATGGCCGTCGAGCGACGGGACCGCGAGCAAGCGCCCGACCACAGGACGGACGAACAGCAGGAGGACCATGGTGACCATGAGCACCACGGCCACGCCGCGCACCGCGCCGCTGCTGTGGTCGCTGACGCGCTGCCACAGGGTCGGCTTGACGACCGGCTCGGCCAGCGGCGCCTCGAAGGCGATGTTCTCCACGCTCACCTGATCGCCACGCTCCGTATCGATGCCGAGCGAGGCGGCCACGAGCTTCTGCAGCTTCTGCATGGCCGCGGCGTCGCGCGCCTTGCGCTTGGTGGTGACGGTGCCGTCCTGTGCGGTCGTGCTGACGTGCTCGTCGTCCACCAGGACCGCCACCGAGACCTTGGCCACTTCCCCGCGCGGTCGGATGGTATGGGTCACGGTCTTGCTCACTTCGTAATTCGACAACTTGGTGTTCTTCGTGAGCCCGCGCGTGGACAGCGTGCCGCCGGCGGCATCGGCGGCGACCGGCGTGCCGGCGGGTGTCACGGCTGGCGGCAGGTTGCCCTGCGCCCCGGCGACGCCCCCCTGGACCTCGGCGTTGTTGGCCTCGGTCGTGGACTGCTCGCTGCGCAGCACCGTGTTCGGGTCGTAGGCCTCGGTGGTCTGCTCCTGCGAGGCGCCGTGCAGCTGGACGGTCACGTTGGCGCGCACGCGCTCGACGCCGACGACCGGCTCGAGGAGGCCGACGACCTTCATCGACATGTCGCGCTCGTACTTCTGCTGACGTTCGACGTCCACGGAGGCCATCGCCCCGTCGTCCTGCCCCATCGCGCCGCGGGCGAGCGACCGGCCGTTGCTGTCGATGATGACGACCTGCTCGGGCCGCAGGCCCTCGACGCTGGCGGCGACGAGGTTGGTGATCGACACGGCCGCCTGCGGGGCCAGCGCCCGCGTCCCCTTGAGGGTGAGCGTCACCGAGGCCTTGGCGGGCTGCTCGCGGGCGCCGAACAGCGACTCCTTCTGCATGGCGATGTGGACCCGGGCTGCCTGCACCTCCGAGATGGAGGAGATGGTGCGGGCCAGTTCGCCTTCGAGGGCGCGACGGTAGTTGACGTGCTCGAGGAACTCGGTCTGTCCGAAGGCCACCTTGTCGAAGATCTCGAAGCCGATGCGGCCGCTCGTGGGCAGTCCTTCACCGGCGAACTGCAGTCGGAGGTTGTCGGTGCTGCCCGTGGGCACCAGGACCGTGCGCCCGTTGTCCTGCAGCTGGTAGTCGATGTCGTCGGCCTTCAGGCGATCGACGACCGCGGCGGCTTCCTCGCCGTTGAGCTCACTGAACAGCACCCGATACTCGGTGCGATTCAGGTACCAGGTGGAGCCGATCACCATGGCGAGGACGCCCACGAAGACGGCGGCGAGCGAGACGAGCTGGCCGGTCGAGAGCGAGGCGCGCACGGCCTTGCTGCGGTCGACCACGGCCTGCCACTGGACGGGAAGAAATGCCACGGAGAGCTCGAATCCTGGAAGGCGGGGGCGGTGACGCCTAGACCGGCATGCGCATGATTTCCTGGTACGCGTTCATCAGCTTGTTGCGTACCTGGACACCGAACTGCAGCGTGAGATCGGCCCGCTGGAGGGCGATCATCGCGTCATGGACGTCGAGTTGGCCGTTGAGCATGCCAGTGACGGCCGTATTGGCGCTGTTGTGGCTCTCCTCCACCGTGCCGACCAGGCGCGACAGCGACGCGCCGAAGCTCTCGCCGCCATCGCCCTCGAGGGACGACGAGGTCGTGGGCAGCGTGGTGGTACCCACGCCGGTGATGACTTTGGCGCTGATGGCGTCGAGGGCCATGGTCAGGACCTTCCGAGTTCGAGCGCCCTGGAGACCAGGTCGCGAATGAGGTTGATGGCCGTGAGGTTGGCCTGGTAGGCCCGCGAGGCGCCGACCATGTCCACCATCTCCATGGCCGGCGTGATGTTGGGCATCTCCACGAAGCCCTCCGCGTCGGCGTCCGGATGCGAAGGGTCGAACCGGCGCTGGGCGGGCGTGGTGTCCTCGACAATCGCGGCCACCCTGACGCCGGTGGCCGTCGCCTTGCCGAGGGCACCGTCGAAGCTCTGCACCGTGTCGGCGGCCAGCACGACGTCGCGGCGGCGGTACAGCGTGCCGCCGTTGCTGCGCGTCGACTCGGCGTTGGCCAGGTTCGAGACGGCGACCTCGATGCGGGTGCGTTCGGCGGCGAGGGCGCTCGCGGCGGCAGTGACGGCGGTATTGAGGGTCGACATGCGCCTGCCTTACCGGGACTCGTTGATGGCGTACCGGACGAGCCGGAACTTCGCCGCCAGGGCGGTCTGGGCGCGGGCGAACTCGCCGGCCGCCCGCGTCATGTTGAGGAGTTCGCGGTCCACCTGCACCGTGTTGCCGTCCCGGCGGCCCGCCACGTCCTCGGAGGTGCGGGTCTGGTACTCCCCGACGGACTGGTCCCCCCCACCGATGTGCCGGCTGTTGGTCACGGCGAGGCGGCCGCCACCCCCCTGCTGGTCGAGGGTGGTGTCGAAGTCGACTTCCTGCGCCTTGTACCCGGGCGTGCTCAGGTTCGCGAGGTTGCTCGCCGAGACGACCTGCTTGGCCGCGGCACGGCTGAGCGTCTGGCGGAGCGCGCTCATCATCTGCGCGTCCGAGGTGATCGGGGAGAGAGGCATGGTCGGTCCGGTTCAAGGTCCGCCGCCCGAAGCCGATTACCGGTCCGGAGGCGTCCCGCCCTGCTCTTGAGCAAGAAGGACGCCATTCCGCCACCCCCACGACTTTGCTGAAGATTTCTGGAACCGGACGACGCCGGCCCTGACGGGAGGCCGGAACGTGCGTCGGAGAACCGACAATCCGACCGGCTCTTCGGCCTGCCGGTCAGTTCCTGGCGCGCAGCGCGGCTTCGATCCGGGTCAGTCGGGTTTCGATGCCGTCCAGACGCATCAACAGCGCCTGGCGCAGGTCCACCGCGTCCTTCTGCGAGACCTGGCGCGTCAACCGCTTGTTCTCGGCGTGCAGGACCTGGATGTCGTGGATCCGCTGCAGTACCACGTCGATCTGGCCCAGAGAGAACGGTTTGGTCAGGTAGTCGTACGCCCCGAGTCGCACCGCCTGGATGGCCGTGTCGAGCGAGGCGAAGCCGGTGACGATCACCACATACGCGGAGGGATTGGCCGCCCGGGCCGCCCGCAACACCGCCAGCCCGTCGACCCCTGGCAGGTGCAGATCGGTGATGACCAGCGAGAAGCGGTCGGGATCGCGCTCGATGGCCAGCAGCGCCGCACGGCCGTCCGCTGCCCCGACCACATCGAAGGTGCGCGCGCGGAAGTACTCCGAGAGCAACTCCCGGATGTCCGCCTCGTCCTCGACGATCAGCACCGACTGCCGTTCCTGGCCCTGTGTCACGCGCGCTCCTCGCCGTGCATCCTATCCGAACCGCCCGATCGGCGGCCAAAGCTCGTGCCATCCGTCCGACTGACGTTCTACCGACTATCTTTGCTCAGCCTGTAAAGTCCCACTGTCGGCCGACCGACAATCTCGTTTGACATGCGACACAGTTCAGCCCAATACTGGGCCTCTCGCCGGGTCGACGCGTTGTCGGTCGTTCGTCCTTCGTCCCCGGTCCCGTCGTGTCCTGTGCGGAGGTGCCCGTGACCGCTCGTCCACAGCCTTCGGTCCTTGTGGTCGAGGACGAGGCCGAACTTCGTCAGACCATCGCCGAGTCCCTCACCGAACAGGGCTTCGTCGTCGCCCAGAGCGCCGACGGCGCGGATGCCTTCGATCGGCTCAAGGGCTTTGCCTACGACGCCATCGTCATCGACCTCCGGTTGCCCGACGCCGACGGGCTCGATGTCCTGGACGCCGCGGTCGGACGCTATCCCGACATCCTGGCCGTCATGGTCACGGGGTTCGGGGGCGTGGCCGAGGCGGTCTCCGCGATGCGCCGGGGCGCCATCGACTTCCTCATCAAGCCCTTCCAGCTCTCGCAGCTGGCGCGCATCCTGACGACGTCGCTCGAGCAGCGGCGCCTGCGGGAGGAGAACGCCGACCTGCGCGCCCAGTTGCGCGACCGGTACCGCTTCGACAGCGTGATCGGCCACAGCGCGCCGATGCGGCACGTCTTCTCTACGCTCGAACTGGTGGCGCCGATGAACAGCACCGTGCTGATTCAGGGCGAGACGGGCACGGGCAAGGAACTCATCGCGCGGACGCTGCACCACAACAGCCCGCGGGCCGACCAGCGATTCGTGGCCTTCAACGCCGCAGCCATTCCGGAGCCGCTGGCCGAGGCCGAGTTGTTCGGTCATTCGAAGGGCGCGTTCACGGGCGCCGTCCAGGCCCGGGTGGGCCGGTTCGAACTGGCGCACCGAGGCACGCTGTTCATCGACGAAGTGGCGTTGATGAGCATGCCGATGCAGGCCAAGCTGCTGCGGGCCCTGCAGGAGAAGGAGATCGAACGGGTCGGCGAGAGCAAGTCGATCAAGTTCGACGCCCGCATCGTCGCGGCGACCAACCTGGACCTGAAGAAGATGGTCAAGGACGGGACCTTCCGCGAAGACCTGTACTACCGGCTCCACGTCATCCCGATCACCTTGCCGCCGCTGCGCGACCGCAAGGAAGACATCCCCCTGCTGGCTCGCCACTTCGTCCAGAAGTCCTGCCGCAACAACAACTTGCCGTCACGCACGCTGACGCAGGACGCGATGCGGGCCCTGATGAACTACAGCTGGCCGGGCAACATCCGGCAGTTGGAGAACGCGGTCGAGCATGCGGTGGCCATGACGGGCCAGGACACCGAGATTCAGGCGCGCGCCCTGCCCGAGGACATCTGCGCCCCAGCCTCGTCGCTGCTCCTGCCGACCGTGGCCATTCCCGACGAGGGGATCAACTTCACCCAGGTGGTCTCGCAGCTCGAGCGCGAGCTCATCGTGCGCTGCCTCGAGAAGACCGGCGGCAACAAGCGGCAGGCGGCGCGCCTCCTGCAGCTGAGCCGGACGACCCTGATCGACAAGCTGAATCGTCTGAACGTGGCCAGTCCCCCCGACGACATCAGCGCCACGGCCTAGACGCCCGGCGCCCCGCGGGCAGAACGACACAGGGGGTGAGCGGCCGGCCGGCCACTCACCCCCTTCTGCATGTCTGGTGTCAGCCCGGGATCAGGGGCGGGCGGGCACGCGGACCTCGACGTCCGACGGCCCGACGAAGCGCAGGGACCCGCCGTTGAACTGGGCAAGCGCGCGGGCCGCGGTCAGGCCGAGCCCGATGCCGCCGTCGCGGGTCGTCATGTAGGGCCGGAAGTACTCCTCCTCGCGCGCCAGGTCGATGCCCGGCCCCGTGTCGGACACGGTCAGGACCATGGTGTCGCCTTCCCGACCATACCCGATGCGGATCACCGGGTCGGGCCGCCCGGCCATGGCCTGCTCGGCGTTCAGCACCAGGTTCACCAGCATCTGCTCGAAGTGCTGCGAGTCCATCCGCGCGGCACTCGTCCCCTCGGCCGTCGGCTCGACGTGGACCGTCACGCGCGCCCGCGCCAGATGGTACCGGCGCAGATTCAGGGCGCGTTCGATGCTGCGCGGGACGTCGGTCGTCGGCGAGGCCTCGTCACGGCGCGCGTAGTTGAGCAGTTCCCGCAGCAGCCCCGAGCACCGCACGGCCTGCCCGTGAATCCGCTGGAGTTTCTGGGCGACGTCGTCCGAGATCCCGGGCTTGGTCGCGATGATCTCGCCGAGCCCCCCGATCACCTGCAAGGCGTTGTTGATCTCGTGGGTGACGTTGGGGAGCACGAGTTCGAGGGCGATCAGCCGGTTGGCGAACACGTAGTCGCCGGCACCAAGGTCTCGGGCGGGGGCGCCGACGGTCTCGGGCGCCACGGAAATCGGTTCGGAAGGGGACACGTCACTCCTTTGCGCCGGCCATCCTATCTCAAGCCCGCGACGATCCGGGCCGATTAGGCCCCTGAGGCACCAGGGCTCGGGCAGTTCGCCCGGCATCCCAGTCTAGCAAGCCGGAGGCGTATGCGCTTTCTTGTGGTGGACGATTCGACGACGATGCGCCGCATCATCATCAACACGCTCAAGAAACTCGGCTACACGGAGATCGTGGAGGCAGGCAACGGGCGTGAGGGCATCGAGAAGGTGAGCGAGGGGACGGTCGACCTCATCATCACCGACTGGAACATGCCCGAGATGAACGGCATCGAGTTCATCCGCGCGCTGCGGGGGATGGAAGGCAAGCAGTCACTGCCCGTGCTGATGGTGACCACCAACGCCGCCAAGGACGACATCGTCGAGGCGCTGCGGGCCGGGGTCAACAACTACGTGGTGAAGCCCTTCACGCCCGACACCATCAAGGAAAAGATCGATGCGGTGATGGCCCACTGAGGCTGTCGCCACTGGAGCGGACCATGGCATCCCCGGCCACTGCGGTCGACCCTCAGTCGACTCAGCCGATGATTGAGACCCTCCGTGCGTGCACACGCGATGTGTTCGGCACCATGGTGGGCACGTCCCTGGCCGAAGGCACGCCGATCGACGGTGATGCCCTTCGCCCGCAGAGCAACGTCGTCGGCCAGATCGGCTTCGGCGGCTCGCGCTCCGGTCTCGTCGTGTTCTACGCCACGTTCGCCGGGGCCGGCAGCATCACCCGGGCCCTGCTCGGCATGGACGCGGACGCCGATCCGTCCAAGCCCGAAGTGGCCGACGCCATCGGCGAGATCACGAACATGATCGCCGGGTCGTTCCGCACCCGCATGGCCACCGACGGCGATGCCTGGGCCATCTCGATTCCGACCGTCACGATGGGCTCCGACTTCTACATGACGCCACTGACCGATGGCCGGCGCACGATGCTGCCGTTCCGCATGGGTGAGCACGAGATCTTCGTCGAGCTGGTGATCACCACCCGGGTGCGACGGGCATGAGCACGCCTGCCGGGTCCGATGCGGCGAGCGCCGCGCTCGCGCTGCGCAACTCCGACCATCCATGGCTGCGCCCCGACGACCTGTCGATCCCGATGCTGCCCGACCAGGCGCAGCGGGTCCTTCACCTCGTCGGCGACCCCGATGTGACGATCTCGACGCTGGCGTCGGTCGTCAGCAAGGATCCCATCCTCGCCACCCGCGTGCTGGGCATGGCCAACTCCGCGCTCTATGGCGCCATGAGCCCCCTCCGCTCGGTGTCCGATGCGGTCGTGCGGCTCGGCACCCGCACCGTACGCAACGTCGTGGTGACCGTGTCCATGCAGTCGCAGTTCAAGGCGCCCGAGGTCTATGGCCAGGAGGGGTTCCGCTTCATGGAACATGCCATCGGCACCGCCTACGTCGCGCACCTGGTCGCCGACAAGACGCGTGGGGACGTCGACGAGAGCTTCCTCTGCGGTCTGCTCCACGACCTGGGCAAGCTGGTGATCATGAAGACGGCACACCAGTACCAGAAGAAGCACGACGCGGTGATCCGCTCCGATGAACTGCACGCCGCCATCGTGCAGTACCACGCGGTGTGCGGCGCCCTGGCCCTCGGCTTCTGGAACGTGCCCGATGAAGTGCGTGACGTGGTGCAGCACCACCATGCCTTCGAGGACGCCGCCGATCCGCAGGCCGCCGCCATCTGCTACGCCGCCAACCTGCTCAGTCACCGCTACGGCTTCGGCTGCCAGCCGGAAGGCGACGCCGTCCTCGAGGACGCCGTCTTTCCCTACCTGGACCTCGACGCGGCGTGGATTGCCCACGCGGACGTGCGGGCCCCGGGCCTCTTCAATGCGGCCCGCCAGGCGCTCGGCTAGGCCGGCGATCGTCGAGCACGGCCCGGACCTTCTTGAGCAGTTCCTCGAGGGTGAACGGCTTCTGCAGGAAACTCGCCCCATCTTCCAGCATCCGACGGTCGCCGATGGCTTCGTCGGCGTAGCCGGAGACGAAGATCACCTTCAGGTCCGGGCGGGCCTGCAGCAGGCGCTTGGCCAGCGCCGGCCCCCCCATCGTCGGCATGACGACGTCGGCGATGAGCAGGTCGAGCTGCTCGATACCCTCGGCGACCTGCAGGGCGTGCTGCCCATCCTCGGCCGCGTGGACGACGTAGTCGTGGGCCGACAGCCACTCGTGAATCAGTTCGCGGACCCCGTCTTCGTCCTCGACCAGCAGCAGTGAGCAGGACGACGGCGCGTGCCGCTCCGCCGCCTCGGCGAGCGCGGCGGCGGCCGACGGCGTGACCTCGACCTCGGCCGGCAACTCCAGCGGCAGCAGCATCTCGTCGGCGCGCGGCAGGTAGATGCGGATGCGCGTCCCCGCCCCGAGTTCGCTGTCCACCCAGATGTAGCCGCCGCTCTGCTTGACGATGCCGTAGACCATCGACAGCCCGAGGCCGGTGCCCTGGCCCGGCGGCTTGGTCGTGAAGAACGGCTCGAAGGCACGCGCCTTGGTCTCGGCATTCATGCCGGTGCCGGTATCGGTCACCGCCAGCAACACGTAGGGACCGGCCACCACCACGAACGGCTCGCCGTCCACCGAGCGGGTCAGTTCCACGTTGGCCGTCTCGATGGTCAACAACCCGCCATCCTTCATGGCGTCTCGGGCGTTGACGGCGAGATTCATCAGCACCTGTTCGAGCTGCGCCGCGTCCGCCTTCACCGGCCAGAGGTCGTCGGACAGATAGGTCCGGAGCTCGACGTCCTCGCCAATCAGGCGGGCCAGCAACTGCTCGACGTGGTGGACGATGTGGTTGACGTCGAGCAGCGAGGGCTGCAGCACCTGCTGACGGCTGAAGGCGAGCAACTGGCGCGTCAGCGCCGCCGCGCGATCGCCGGCCTTCTTGATCTCCTCGGCGTTGCGCCGCAGCGGGTCATCCTCGCGCAACTGGCGCAGGAGGATCTCCGTGTAGCCGCCGATCGCCTGCACCAGGTTGTTGAAGTCGTGGGCGATGCCGCCGGCGAGGCGCCCGATCGCCTCCATCTTCTGCACGCTCTGCAGGCGGATCTGGCTCTGGAGCAGCCCTTCCTCGGTGACCTGGCGGAGGATGGCCGTCGCGAGGATGTTGCCGAGCGCCTCGAGGAACGTCAGATGCTCGGTGCTGGGCAACCCGTCGTTGACGTTGAAGACGGCCACCACGCCGAGCGGATGGCCGATCCCGTCCAGGCGCACGCACGCCATCGACTCGACGTTGTGTTCGCGCAGCACCGCCGGCAGCCCGAACTCGGGGTGCGATGGCAGCGCATCGACGATACGGGTGGGCTGCTGCAGGATGTAGCGTCCGAACGAGCCCTGGCCGGTGCTCAGAGAGACGCGGCCGACGATGCCGGGGCGCCAGCCGATGCCGGCGCGCATCAGCAACGCGTCTCCTCCGGGCGACCGCTCGAAGAAGACGGCGTGATCGCTCTGGGTGACCTCACGCGCCAGGCGCATGCCCGCGTCGAGCAGGTCGCCCACCGGGGTGGACGACAGGGCGCGCGCCCCGAGGTCGGCCACCGTCTGGAGCGCGCGCGCGGGATTCACGGGCTCAGGACGCCTTCGCGACGGACGCCTGGAGGGCTTCGACGCGCTGGCGTGCGTCGGCGGCGTAGGGGCTCTGCGGGAACTCGTCGATGACGCGCTGCAGCGCCTGCGAGGCCTCGGCCGACCGGCCGGCCTGCTGGTAGGCGTCGGCCAGTTGCACGAGCACCGCGTCCAGCGGCAGCGGGCCGTCGCGGCGCTGCGACAGGTCCTGCAGCGACTTGATGGCCGGATCGAACTGCTTCTGGCGCACCTGCATGCTGGCGAGGCCGAGGGACGCCATGCGCCCGAGCAGGGTCGAGGCGCCGGCCTGGTCGCGCACGGCAGCATAGGCGTCGGCGGCTTCCTTCGGACGGTTGGTCTCCGCGTAGAGAGACGCCGCGTAGTAGCGCGCCCGCATGCCGCCATCGGTGCCGCCAAAGGCCTCCGCCGTGGTCAGCAACTGCGTGAGCGCCGCCTCGGCCCGCGCGGCCTCGGTCGCGTAGGTGCCCGCGGCCGCCGGTGTCGGGGCAGCCCCGGGCGCCGGCGCCGGCGTCAGGGGCGCATTGAGAATCTCGACCGCCTCCGCCAGTTGCGCCTGGGCGCGCTCTTCGGTCCGCGCCTTGAAGGCCCGGTAGCCGAAGACGCTGGCCACCAGCAGCAGCACCGCGACCGCGGTGAGGGCGATGGTGCGCCCGTGCTGGGACAGATAGGAATTGGCGGCGACGAGGGCGTCGGCCGCCTCGTTGTGCTTGAGTTGTTCGCGTTCGGCTTTGTTCATGGTGTCATCCGGCCGGCGGCTTTCCCGCGGGGGCCGATGGTGAGCGTGCCCGGAGTCGAACCGGGGACCTGCCGCTTAGGAGGCGGCCGCTCTATCCATCTGAGCTACACGCTCACACGTCCGTTGTTCGGCCCCACGGGGGACGTCCGACCTCCGGACCATCCGCCATGATGCACTGCCCTACCGTGCCTGAGCAAGGCTGCGCTAGTCGTCGTAGGGCAGAACGGCATGCACCGGCGTGGTGCCGAGCCTCGCCCGCCCCTGCAGGAACGTCAACTCGACGAGGAAGGCGCAGGCCACGATGCGGGCCCCGAGGCCCGACACCAGTTCGATCGTCGCCTGGGCGGTGCCGCCCGTGGCCAGCAAGTCGTCCACGATCAGCACGCGCTGTCCGGGGACGATCGCGTCGGCGTGGATCTCGAGGGCGTCCGAGCCGTACTCGAGGTCGTAGGACGCCCGCACGCTGGCCGACGGCAGCTTGCCCGGCTTGCGCACCGGCACGAACCCGGCCCCCAGACGATCGGCCAGCGCGGCCCCGAAGATGAACCCGCGACTCTCCATGCCGACGACCAGATCGACGTCGGCGGCCGCATACGGCGCGGCCAGCGCGTCGAGCGCCAGCCGCAGTCCCTCGGGGTCACGCAACAAGGTGGTGATGTCGTAGAACAGGATGCCCGGCTTGGGAAAGTCGGGCACGTGGCGAATCTTGGCCTTGAGCAATTCAGCGGTCATGTCGTCCTGGAGATTCCTCGATGGCGGACGCGCCCGGCGCGCCCGCCCTTGCCTGCGTCACGCAATCCGGAAGCCGCGCCTGCCCTCCGGCAGCGCATCCTCGGATGCCACGTCATCCACCCGCGCCATCGGCGGGCCCTGCCAGACACGCCACTCGAAGCGGCGCACCGCCTCCGCGTCCCCTTCGGCATGCACGTGGACACGGCCATCGGGCAGGTTCTTCACCCAGCCGTCGAGGCCCTCCGCGCGGGCCGCCTCGGCGACATGGGCGCGGAACCCCACGCCCTGCACGCGGCCACTGACCAGGAACACCGTCGCGCGCAGCATCGGCTACCAGAACCGCGCGGCCGTGCGTTCGTTGGCCACAGCAGCCTCCAGGTCGGCCACCGTCGTGCCCATCGCGGCCACCTCCTCGAGGGTCGGGACCGTGGTGACGACGGGGGCGAGCTGCTTCGAGGCGAGCGTGGCGTTGAAGGCCGCCACGTCCGTGCCCACCGCGGCGTCGACACGACGAAGCTGGGCGTCGAGCCGTGCGGAGAGGTCCTCGAACACGGCGACGCTCTGCGCCGTCGGCGCGCCGTCGCCGGCCTCGACCACGCCCTGCAGGGCGGCCAGCTTGTTGTTCAGCCGAATCGGGTAGTTGAGCGGGTCCTGGCTGCTGCGATTCCGGTACTGGTAGATCTCGCCCTCGATCTCGGTCAGCTGCGCGACCAGCGCACTCCCCTGCGGCGCGAGGTCCGCGGTCGCCTTCACGCGCGCCTCGATCTGCTGCTTCATGTGACGCAGGCGCAGCACCGTCTCGTTGGCCTCGTTGACGCGCGCATTGATACGGCGAGCCAGCGCGTACTGCGCCTTCAGGTCGGCGTCGAGGACCCGGCTGCGCGGATCGGCCCTGATCTCGATCGGGACCGTCTGCGTCTGCCCGTCGGCCGTCACGCGGGCCTGATAGCGACCAGGCACCACGATCGGCCCCGCGACCCGCCCCGCCCACATGATGAGCCCCGGGAAGTCGCGTGCCGCCTGCATGCGCATGTCCCACGCGAAGCGGTTCATGCCCTTCTTCGTGGTGACGCGGGCCGGGGGCGGCCCAAAGCCCTCCTCATCGTCGCCAGCGCCGGCGGCCGGCTTGCGATCGGCCTCGTTCCTGACCGTGCGCACAACCTGCCCCTGCGCATCGAGGATCTCGATGGTCACGGCCTTGGCCTCGGCCTGCAGGAGATAGTCGATGGGCAACGTCATCTCGAGGCGGCGGGTCGCCACGCCCGGCGCGAACACGTGCAGCGGACGGCTCGCCAGGTCGGGCGCGAACTGCCGGAGCGCGGCGATGTCGTCCAGCACCCAGAAGGCGCGGCCGTGCGTCCCCACCACCAGGTCGTTGCCCTGCACCACGATCCCGTGAATCGGCGTGACCGGCAGGTTCAGGCGCAAGGACTGCCAGGCGCCGCCGTTGTCGTAGGAGATGTAGAGCCCCTGCTCGGTGCCCAGATACAGCACACCGGCGCGGACGGTGTCCTCGCGGATGACGCGAGCGAAATCATCGCCCGGCAGCCCGCCGACAATCGGCGTCCAGGTCGCCCCGTAGTCGTCGGTGCGAAACACGTAGGGCGCGCGGTCGGCCTTCTGATAGCGGTTGGCGGCGAGATACGCCGTCCCCGCCTTGTGCGGCGACGCCTCGATCAGGCTGACCCGTGCGAACGCGGGCAGGCCCGTCGGCGTGATGTTCTTCCACGTCTTCCCGGCGTCGCGGGTCACATGCACGAGCCCATCGTCGCTTCCGGCCCAGATCACGCCGCGCTCGAGCCGCGACGGCGCCACCGTGAAGACGGTCGCATAGGTCTCGACGCCTGTCTGATCGAGCGTGATGGGACCACCGGAGGGACCGAGCGTGGCCGGATCGTGGCGGGTCAGGTCGGGGCTGATGCGCTCCCAGCGGTCACCGCCGGTGGTGCTGCGCCAGACGTGCTGCGAACTGGCGTACACGACCCCCTTCTCGAGCGGCGAGAAGACGATGGGATACGTCCACTGGAAGCGCTCGCGGATGTCCCCGGCGGAGTACCCCATCGGGTTGTCGGGCCAGATGTTGACGGCGCGCGAGACCTTCGTGCGGCGATTGAAGCGGGTCAGCATGCCGCCGTAGCTGCCGGCGAAGAACACGTCGGGGTCGACATTGGACTGCGCGATGTAGCCGCTTTCGCCGCCCCCCACCGGGTAGAAGTCACTGGCCGGGCCGTTGCTCGAGATGCAGGCCGTGGTGTTGTCCTGCTGCGCCCCGCAGATCATGTACGGCGTGTCGCTGGTCGTGAAGGCGTTGTAGAACTGCGACGTCGGATACTGCTGCCCCGTCCACGACGTCCCGCCGTTGATCGACACGTTGGCGCCGCCGTCGTTGGCCTGCACCATGCGCTGCGGATTGTCGGCCGCGATCCAGAGATCGTGATTGTCGCCGTGCGGCACACGAATCGACGTGAACGTCTTGCCCCCGTCCGTGGACTTGTGGAAGTTCACGTTCAGCACGTACACCGTGTCGCGGGCCTTCGGGTCGGCATAGACGCGCGTGTAGTAGAACGCCCGCTGCCGGATGTTGCGATCCTCGCTCACCCGCGTCCACGTCAGTCCCCCATCGTCGGACGCGAACAGCCCGCCATCGGCCGCCTCGATGATGGCGTACACGCGATTGCCGTCGGCACCCGACACCGACACGCCAATCTTGCCGAGCAGGCCGGTCGGCAGGCCGGGACGACGCGTGATCTCGGTCCAGGTGGTGCCACCGTCGAACGACTTGAACAGCCCGCTGCCGGGGCCACCACTCGAGAGGGAGTGCGGCGTCCGCGACACCTCCCAGAGCGATGCGTACAGCAGCTCCGGGTTGGTCGGGTCGACCACGAGGTCCACGGCGCCGGTGCCGTCGTCACGTGACAGCACGCGCGTCCAGGTCTTCCCGCCGTCGGTCGATTTGTACACGCCGCGGTCGGGCGTCTTCGCGTAGGGCTCGCCAAGCGCCGCGACCCAGACGATGTCCGGGTTGGCCGGATGGACGCGGATGCGCCCGATGGTCCGCGTGGCCGCCAGCCCCACCGCGGCGAACGTCTTGCCACCGTCGGTGGACTTGTAGACCCCGTCGCCCTGGATGACATTGCCGCGCAGTTGCACTTCACCGAAGCCGACGTACACCACGTCGGGGTTGGACGGCGCCACGGCCACGGCCCCGACCGAGGAGGTCTTGAACTGCCCGTCCCCCACCGCCGCCCACGTCAGACCGCCATCGGTGGTCTTCCAGAGGCCACCGCCAGTCGCGCCGAAGAAGTACTCGAGCGGCCGGGCGACGCTGCCGGCCACCGCGATCGAGCGCCCGCCGCGCGCCGGCCCGACGTTGCGCCACTTGAGCGTGGACAACACCGACAGGTCACCACCCGCCGGCGCCGCTGCCGGCTGCGCCTGCGTCATCGCCTGGGCCCCGAGCCCGAGCGCCAGGACCACCATCGCTGCCACGCGTCCGCTGGGTACTCCCCGCCTCATGCTGATCTCCTCGCACACCGTGCCTGCCCGGGCCGCGCGCCGCGGCAAAGGCCCTAATCCTAGCAAGAGACGCGACGACGCTTCGCCCTGGGCGACCGTGGACGCGAGCGTGATGCCACGGATGGCAGTGTCTGCCACTTCCCGAGCGGTCGATCATGGCAGTTTCTGCGATCGGGTGTGGCAGATGCTGCGTCTCCCGGCGTCACGACGCGACACCGCACATGGCGCGAGGTTTGCGAGGACATGAATCGGACGTTCGGGAGGTTGGCCCGCTCCACGTCCGGCAGCGTGCCTGCCGGAGAAGGAGACGTCCATGTGTCGAACGTCGCAGGCGGTGGCGACCGCCCTGCTCCTGCTCGTGCCCGGCGTGTGTGCCGCGCAGAGCGTCAACATGGGTAGCACCTTTCATGCGCTGGAGGGCCGTGCACGACGCGTCACCACCACATTTCCCGATGCCGTGGTCGAAGTGCGGCGCAACACGGACCACGTCGTCGAGGCCGTGCTGCGCTCGCGCGCGGGGGTGGAGCGCAGTCGGCTGCGGATCGCCGGTGACGCGCGCCGCGCGCAGTGGCAGGGCGCCAGAGCCGCCGGCCGCCTGTCGGAGTTCAGTCTGCCGGAGCAGTCCACGGTGAGCCTCGACTGGGCGGCGTACCAGTTGTACGCCCTGCACGTGGACGAAGCCGCCAGCACCACGCCCGTCGACGTGGCCGGTGAGGAAGGCGCATGGGATGGCCATGTGCGCCGCAGCCGACGCGCGCTGGGCCGCGGCGCCTCCGCCGGACAGCTGTCGGCTCGCGTCGAACGGGTCGAGACGGAGTTCGACGAGGTCATCGTGCGCACCAGGATCGACACGCACCCGCGGGCCCCTCGGAAGGGGCCGAAGGTGGATCGGTCACGCTTCACGGCCGTCATCGTCGATCGCACGACCGGTGCCCAGCGAGGCTTCGTGCGCTGGTTCGACACGGCACAGGTCCTGACCTGGAAGATCGAGGGCGGGTCACAGGGCGTGATCCTGCCTGACCGCATGCCTGGAGGGTGGACCTTCACGCCGACGATGGCCTGGGCCAATGTGCAGGCCTATCAGTTCGCCACCCAGATCGCCGCGTCGATCGATCCGGTCGAGCCGGTGGCGGCGGCGCGACTGTTCGGCCAGCCAGGCGTGATGGGCCCACTCGCGCAGGTGGCCCGCCTCGCCACGCCCCTGCCGTCGTTCGCGCTGGCCGTGTCCGGGGCGGCAGCCACGCCGGCGGTTTCCGATACCGCGGGCCTGTCCGGTCTCTGGGCGCGCGGCTGGGCGTTCGGCCGCGCCGGCACGCTGGTCAACGAGCCGGGGTGCGACAACCTGCACTGGCTGGACGGCACCATCTTCCGTGCCTGCTGCGACCAGCACGACAAGTGCTACGAGACCAACGGGTGCACGGCCGGCAGTTGGTGGTGGCCCTTCTCGGGCAGCTGGTCCTGCCAGAAGTGCAATGCCCAGGTGGTCTACTGCTTCTGCACGTTCGCCAACCCGGCGCAGTGCGGCGGCGCCGCCGTGGGCAGCGGCGGCAGTGGGGGTGCGGGAGGCGGCGGCTGCACGTCGGTGGCTGGTGGGTTCTGCCCGATCGAATGTCAGACCTGCCAGGCGCAGTAGTGCCGGGCCACATGACGACCCCAGGGGGAGGCGACACATGACGGAGGCAAGGGGGACCATCGGCACGACGGTCGGCATCGCCGGCGTGGCGTGGCTCATCGGCGCGCTGGTGCTCGGGTTTCGCTGGTCCGGGCAGCCGTCGACCGACGGCGCGTGGCACGACGACGTGTCGCTGACGCGGTGGGCGGCCTGCTGGGCGTTGCTGGCCCTGTTGGCGGTCGCCACGGCGCCACGACTTCCCCGATGGTCGCTGCGTGTGTGGGCCCTCCTGCCCTTCACGCTGTGGGTGGTCTGGGAACTGCGCCACGGGGCGCTCGGCCCCATCCCCATGGTCATCTACCTCGTGCCGACCGCGCTCGTGTGGTCGGCGGCGCTGGTCAGCGGCGACTGGATGCGCCGGCGTCCGGCGGGAGGCTGATCGCAGCCCCCGGCGACCGTGGTCGCCGGGGGCCCCACGCTACACGCGGTAGCGCAGGAAGGCCCCGACACCCGAGGCGTGCTCCAGCAGGGCCGCGTCCTCGATGAAGCGAACACCAGCCCCGGTGCGGCGCGCCTCGGTGACCAGCGCCTCGACCAGCGCCTCGTCCAGGCGGCGGGACGCGTCTCCCGAGGGTGTCGCCGGCAGTGTGGCCGAGGCGTGGTCCGTGGCCAACGTGCCGGGTGCGGCCGGCACCACGAGCGTATCGACCTGGCCACGGTCGAGCGCGGCGCGCACGCCGGTGGGCCCAACCGTCGCCAGCCCGCGGGAGCGGTACGCGTCGAGCAGCGCCTCGACCACCTCCCGGTCGGTCTCTTCGTCGTTGCGGCGGAACGCCGCCAACGTCGCCGCCAGGATGTCGTGCTCGCGCGCCGTGACGTCGAGCCGCATGACATCGATGACCAGCGCATCCACGGTGTCGTGCAGTTGCTTGCGCAGCAGGGCGATGGCCTGCGCCTCGCCACTCAGGATGATCGCTCGCACCCCTTCCACGCGAACCGTCCGCTCGACCGCCTCGGCCACTTCCTTCATGTGCTTGAGGTGCAGGTCCTCGACGTGACGTTGGTAGCGCGCCTGCGACCACCCTCCGGCCGCGACACTCTTGGTCTTCACGTTCTCGATCGTCTCGCTGTGCTGGACGGCGCCCGTCGCGCACACGAACAGCCGGGCGGCGTTGGTGTTGACCACCAGGGCGGCATACGTCGCGTACTGCTCCGCGGCACGCGCCAACGGAAACAGATGGGGCTCGTCGTCGACATAGAGGAGATGTCCCTCGAGCGGCAGGTCCAGCGGGATGGCCTCGAACAGCTCCTCGCCACCGTTGCAGGTGAAGAGGGCGAGGGACCTCGCCGCGGAGGCGTCGAGTTCGGACGCGAGGTACTGCCGGATGCGCGCGGCGTCACGCGCGAGCGCGTCGCGAAAGGTCGAGTCGGAGGCGTAGGTGGCGCTCGGCTCGGCAAACGCCTCGTCGAGGAAGGCCTCATGTGTCTGTCGGCCCTGCGCGTTGCCGGACAGGTCGAGATAGAGGCTCACCACCGGCATGGGCGCATGCGTGAACCGGGCAAGTCGATCGAGCACTGGGTCGAGCGTGGCAATGGTCACGAAATCTCCAGGTCAGGGCGCATCGTGCGCGCACGCCCCGGCTCCACGCCGGGACACCGCCCTGGAGTTGCAAGGGCCGCGCCCGTTTTGCCGAACTCGACAGGCTGGCGACCCGCCGCGCGCGGCCGGCTGGGCCGGTGCCGAGCGACAGCTGTGCCGTAAGAAACTCGCGACAGATTCCGGACGACACATCCGGGAATGCCAGTACACTGCGGGTGCGCCTGTGCGTGTCGCACGCCATGCCTCCCATGCCTCCCCCGCCGGCGGTTCCGCCTCCCGACGCGACGTTCTGGTTCCACCGCCTCGCCGATGCGCTGCCGATCATCGTCTGGACCGCCACCGCGGACGGCCAGTTCGACTTCATCAACAGCGCCGGCCGCCAGTGCACCGGTCACGAACGACCGACCGACTTCGAGCAGGCCTTCCACCCCGAGGACTGGCCCGCACTGCGCACGGCCTGGCAGGCCGCGGTGCAGCGCCGACAGCGCCACGAAGGGCGCTGCCGCGTGTGGCGTGTGCGCGACGGCGTCTGGCGATGGCACTCGTGGCGCGCGGTGCCCATCGGCGAGACGCCGGCCGACGTGCGGCTCTGGGTGGGCACGCTCTCCGATGAGCACGACGTGCGGAGTCTGGTGCAGGTCAACCAGGAACTGACGGCCGCGGAGGAACGCGCCAGACGCGCCGCCGAGGAGGCGGCGCGGATGAAGGACGAGTTCCTCGCCGCCCTCGGGCACGAACTGCGGACCCCCCTCAACGCCATCGCCGGCTGGACGAGTCTGCTCAAGCGCGGGCTCGGCGCCGACGAGACGACCCGGGCCGTGGACGTCCTCGAGCGCAACGTCCAGGTGCAACGGCGGCTCATCGACGAACTGCTCGACGCCAGCCGCATCATCTCCGGACAGATTCGCCTCGACGTGCATCCCGTCGACGTCACCGACATCGTGGCCCGGGCGCTCGAGGCCATTCGCCCGGTGGCCGACGCCCGGGACCTCCACCTCGAGTCGGAGATCGAGGCCACGGCGCCGATGGTGCACGGCGACCCGACACGACTGCAGCAGGTCTTTGCCCACCTGCTCGGCAACGCCGTCAAGTTCACGCCCGCCGACGGACACATCCGGCTCCGGCTCTGGGCCGACGGTGGACAGGTCCACGTCGAGGTCCGCGACTCCGGCGGCGGCATCTCGCCCTCGGCGTTGCCCTTCGTGTTCGACCGCCTGCGCCCGGCCACGCCAGACCACCGCCGGCCCGGCGGGTTCGGACTCGGGCTCGCCATCAGTCGGCAACTCGTCGAGATGCACGGTGGGCGCGTCGCGGTCGACAGCGCCGGCAGCGGCCTCGGCACCACGGCCACGGTGACGCTGCCAGCCGCGCAGGGCGCCTACGACCGGGAAGCGTCGCCACCGGCATCGGGCCTCCGTTCGGCCGACGACGTCGCGCTCCAGTTGCGCGGCCTCTCCATCCTGGTGATCGAAGACGACGCGGACTCGCGCGAGATGCTGAGCGTGCTGCTCGAGAACGTCGGCGCCGTGCCCGTAGCGGCGGCCACCGTCGGCGAAGCCCTCCGCCTGCTCGGCGACCTCGAGATCGACGTCGTCCTGAGTGACATCGGCATGCCGGGGCGCGACGGATTCGATCTCATCCGGGCCCTGCGCAGCTTCCCCAATCCCCGGGTGCGCCGGGCACCGGCGCTGGCCGTGACCGCGTTCTCGCGCCTCGAGGATCGCGAACGGATCCTCTCCGCGGGCTTCGATGGGCACGTCGCCAAGCCCGTGGAACCGCGAGACCTGTTCACCGCGGTCGGCGACGTCGTCCGGCGCAGGCAGGGCGAACTGCCCGCCACGCCGACGCCCCCCGGCCCGTAGCGCCGGCGCCTGGCGCCCCCCGACGCGATACCATGCGGCGCCATGCGCTGCATCTCTGCCGGTTCCGCCCTCCTCCTCGCCCTCGTGTCGGCTGCGGCCGCGTCCGCCGAGACGCATCGGTTCACACCGACCGCGGGCGTGCCGACCTTCGCGGTGCGCGAGCCGGTGCTTCGGCTGAAGCCGGGCGATATCGTCGAATCACAGACGTTCTCGCGCCCCGGCGACTACTACGAGAAGGCCGGGGGGCCGTGGCCCGGCGAGGTCGGGCCGTTCTTCATCGAGGGGTTGACGCCAGACGACACGCTCGTCGTGAAGATCGTCCGCCTCCGGCCCAACCGCGACACCGCCGTGTCCGCCGTCGTGCCGATGGGGATCAGCGCCGTCGCCGGCGACAGTCGGACGCGCATCCTGAACGACCCGCTGCCCTCGAGGCGTTTCGTCTGGACCCTCGACCGCACCCGCAACGTTGGCATCCTCGACCTGCCCAACTCGGCCAGCAAGCGCATCGAGCTCCCCCTGCGCCCGATGCTGGGCCGCGTGGCCGTCGCCCCGGCCGGCCAGGAGGCCTGGGGCGGCCTCTGGCCCGGCAACTTCGGCGGCAACATGGACGCCTCCGACGTGCGCGAAGGCGCGACCGTCCACCTGCCGGTGTTTCACGAGGGGGGCTACTTCTACTTCGGCGATGGGCACGCGCTGCAGGGCGATGGCGAGATCGTCGGCTCGGGCCTCGAGACCACGATGGACGTGACGCTGCAGTTCGACGTCATCAAGGGCCGGAAGATTGCCTGGCCCCGGATCGAGGACGAGACCCACATCATGGTGGCCGGAAGCGTGCGTCCGCTCGTGGATGCGTTCCGGATCGCCCACGTCGAGCTGATCCAGTGGCTGGTGGACGACTACGGGTTCGACAAGATGGAGGCGTATCAGGTGGTGTCGCAGGGGGGCGTCAGCCGGATCGCCAACGTCGTCGACCCGAACTACACCGTGGTGGCCAAGTTCCCCAAGTCGGCCTTGCCACCACGGGTGCGGCGCACGCCCTGAGGTGTCGGGCGGCGGGAACGGCGAACAAGGAAACGGCCGGACGCTCTTGCGAGCGTCCGGCCGTTTCGAATCTTCTGGTCGGGGCGAGAGGATTCGAACCTCCGACCTCTCGGTCCCGAACCGAGCGCTCTACCAGGCTGAGCCACGCCCCGACAACTCGACGAGTCTACACCGACACCCGCGACGGCTGCAATCCCGGAACGCGCTCCTGCCAAAAAAATGCGGCGCACGCACCAGCCCTCAAGTTCCCGGCACGGCCGCCGATTGCCTTCGTATGACCGGGATCCCTTCCATCGCCAGCACGGGCAGCGACGCCACCGTGGCCGCCCGCACGGACCGCACGACCCTGGCTGTCAGCAAGGCGCTGCAGGAGAAGAAGCGCGAGGCCGAAGCCATGGTGCGCCTCATCGAGGGCGCAGGCAATTCGGGCAAGGGGCAGCTCGTGAACTACCAGGCCTGAGGCCTCACCCGCGCTGCCGCGTGCGTGCCCGCTCCACCATCGCGGCGGTCCCTGCCATCGCCGCATGCGCGGTCAGATCCGCGTGCAGCGGTGTGACGGAGATGCGGCCGGCCTTGACCGCCTCGTAGTCCGTGTCCGCGCGCGGCGCCCACTCGACCCGCCCCTCGTCCAGCCAGAAGTACGGCCGCCCCCAGGGGTCTTCGCGACGCAGGACGTTGGTGGTGTGCGTCCGCGCAGCCTGAATGGTCGTGGCCCAGCCGTTCGGCACGCCCTGCGGCACGTTGACGTTCAGCAGGACCCGAGAAGGCAACCCCTGCTCGAGCACCTCGCGAGCCACGGCGCCACCCGCCGCCGCGGCATGCGTGAAGTCATACACCGGGCCGCGCTGCATCGACACCGCGACCGCGGGCACGCCCATCAACACGCCCTCCAGCGCGCCGCCGATCGTCCCCGAGTAGGTGACGTCGTCGCCGACATTCCACCCCTTGTTGATGCCGGACACGACCATGTCGGGCAGGCGCCCCTCGAGAACCTGCGAGATGGCGATGTTGACGCAATCGGCGGGCGTGCCGTCCACCGCGTGGATGTCCGGGCCCATCGTGCGCAGACGCAGGGGCCTGGCCAGCGTGAGGGCATGGCCGATGGCGCTGGCCTCGCCGACCGGCGCGCACACCACCACCCGTCCGAGCGGCCGCAACGCCTCGGCCAGCGCATGCAGGCCCTCGGATTCCACACCATCGTCGTTCGTAAGGAGGATCGTACTCATAGGCACTCGGGAGTCGGGAGTCGGAGGTCGACCGGGGTGTCGGCACGCCCGTGAATCACGGCCACGTTCCCCGGAGTCTATTATCGGAGCAGCCATGCCCGCGCCCTTCGATGCCGTCCTGCTCGTCTCCTTCGGGGGGCCCCTCGGTCCCGCGGATATCCGCCCCTTCCTCGCCAATGTCCTTCGTGGCCGGCGCATCCCGCCGCAGCGCATCGAGGCGGTGGCCCATCACTACGAGCTGTTCGGCGGCGTGTCGCCGATCACCGAGTACACCGACGCGCAGGCCGCCGGGCTGCGGGCCGAGCTGGCGCGGCGGGGCCTCGACCTGCCCGTCTACATCGGGGCGCGCAACTGGACGCCGCTGCTGCCCGACGTGCTGGCCCGGATGGCCCAGGATGGCGTGACGCGGGCCATCGGCGTCGTGGCGGCGGCCCACCGCTCGTACTCGAGCTGCACGCAGTACAAGCAGAACGTGCTGCAGGCGCGAGAGGCGGTCTGGGCAGGTGGGCAGCGCCCGGTGGAGGTGACCTACGTCGGTGACTGGCACCTCCACGATGGCTTCCTCACGGCGGTGGCTGACCACGTCCTGGTGGCCCGGGACACCCTGCCGGCCGAGACCCGGACGGCCGCGCGCCTCGTGTTCACGGCCCACAGCATCCCGATGTCGATGAGCGGCGCGGAGTCGTACCGTCTTCAGCTGCGCAGCTCCGCGGCCGAAGTGGCGCGGCGATTGGGGGTCAGCGACTGGGATCTCGTGTTCCAGAGCCGCAGCGGACGCCCCGAGGACCCCTGGCTGGACCCCGACGTCAACGACTACCTGAGGGCTGCACACGCGACCGGCACCCTGAAGGCGGTCGTCCTGAGCCCCATCGGCTTCGTCTGCGACCACATCGAGGTGCTCTACGACCTCGATCACGAAGCCCGGGCGACCTGCGACGAACTGGGTCTGCCGATGGCTCGTGCGTCGGCCGTCAACGCGCATCCGGCGTTCATCGGCACCATGGCCGACATGGTCGGCCGCACGTGGGAGACCTACAGACGGGGGCGCCCGCTGACGCTGGTGCACCCCGACCACCCCAACGCCACGGAGTTGCCCCCACCGGCGGTGCCGGGCGCCAGACCGCCGGCGCCCGGCCGAGCGCACGCCTACGCGTTCTGCGTGGCGCAGTACTTGTCGAACGCGGCGGTCAGGGCCTGGGCGATGCCATCCGCCGAGTTCCCCTCGATCTGGTGCCGCTCCATCATGTACACCAGCTTGCCGTCGCGCAGGATCCCGAGCGAGGGCGACGACGGCGGGTAGCCCGTGAAGTAGGACCGGGCCCGATCGGTGGCGTCGATGTCGGCTCCCGCGAACACCGTCACGGCGTGATCCGGCTTGGCGGCGTGCTGCATCGCGCGCGCGATCCCGGGGCGTGCCTTGCCCGCCGCACAGCCGCAGACAGAGTTCACGACCACGAGCGTGGTGCCCTGCTGGGCGACCGCCTGGTCCACGTCGGCGGCCGTGCGGAGCTCGGTGAAGCCGACATCGGTCAGTTCTTCGCGCATCGGAGCGATCAGGAATTCTGGATAAGCCATCGGTGTCTCTACTCCTTCAGGGGCCGCGCCCCGGTTGTGCGTTAGACCGTCGCCGCGAGGCGACGTCGCGAGCTGGCCGTGGCATGGGCCTCGACCAGGAAGTCGACAAACGGCACCCACGGATCGAATCCGATCACGGAGGGCGCGTCGGCGACGAAGTTCGACAGGGCGTTCAGGTCGTAGAAGTACGGCTGCCCGTCGCGGTCGTCCACCACGTATTCGACGCCACCGACATCGAACCCGGCGGCGTCGGTCATCCGCACCACCGCGTCGATGATGGCCTGCGGCGGGTGCGCCTGCACGGCGCGCTTGCCAGCCGACGGCAGCGAAATCGCGCAGTTGCCGCCGAGTTCGACCGGGGCCGCTGGCGCAGCCGCGGCGGCGTCCGGCAGTTCGCAGAGGTCGGCCGGGCAGAGGTTGAAGCTCTGGCCAGTGACGGGAATGGCAATCGCGTAGAGGTACTTCCCCGCGAGAACCTCTACACGGGTGATCTGTGAGTCCCGCGCCGGGATGAACTCCTGCACCAGGGCCAGGTGATCGACACCGAAGTCCAGTTGCCCGGCCTCGGCGGCCGCCCGCAGGTCGCTCTCGCGGTCGAATCGGAGCACACCGGCCCCGCTCCCGCCCACGCTGGGCTTCACGACGACCGGCCAGCGCAGGCCCTCGGTCGCGGCGACCGCCTCACTGGCGGCGTTGATGACGCGCGTCCTGGGAAACGGCAGGCCGAGGTCGGCCAGCAGGGTCATCTGTCGGACCTTGGAGATCTCGTAGCTGTAGGCGCGAGCCCCGTTGATGACCCGGACCCCACCCGCCTCGGCCGACTCGAGATACTGCAGGGTCGGCAGGATGCCGTGGCCATGGCCACGGCGATCGGCCGACGGGCTCATGCGGTTCACGAGGAGGTCTGGCGCGGCCGCGCGTGCCCCGGCGTCGTGCTTCCAGTCCGGCACGAAGCGCAAGGCCCCGGCGTGCACACGGCGGTACGGCACGGCACGGGCGTCGAGGGCCTCGAAGAGCCGGGCGAACCACGCCGGGTGCTCGTAGAGGATGTCGATCATTCCGAGTGCTCCTTCAACAGGTCCGCCGCATCGTCGTCGGGCACGTCGACGGGCCCCTGGTAGCGGGCGTAGAGGTAGAACCCGCCGAAGATGACGACGATCAGCCCCAGCGACAGCCACTTGGGGATCTCGAAGTGGATGTAGCCGATCTGATGGCCGTACTCGACCAGCAGCTTGATGCCCACCCACGCGATGATGACGAAGGCGCCGTCGACCAGCGCCGGGAACCGCTGCACCACGGCGAGCAACTGACCAATCAGCAGTCGCATCGCGACGATGCCGAGCAGGCCGCCGGTGATGATCACCCACAGCTTCGGCGACATCGCCACCGCCACGAGGATGGAATCGATGGCGAACACGATGTCGGTCAGTTCGACCTTGACGACGGTGGTCCAGAAGGCGCCGAGGCCGAGCCAGCTCGTCGCCGGCTTGATGTTCTTGCGCGCTTCGTGATCGCCGCCGCGGAAGTGCTGGATGGGCAGCCAGAGCAGGTAGAGCGCGCCGACCAGCTTCACCCACGCCAGCCCGATCATGTAGGCCGCGAAGATGGTGGCCAGCCCGCGGAAGGCGAAGGCACCGAGGATGCCGTACCGCAGGGCCTTGCGCTGCTGGTCGCGCGGCAGCGACAGCACCAGGATCGCGAGGACGAGGGCGTTGTCGGCGCTGAGCAGGCCCTCGAGCAGCACGAGCAGCCCGATGGTCAGCAGATCTGAAGGAACGAAATCCACGATGCCTCGGCTGCGCCTGCCCCCCCGGACGCCATGTCCGGCACAGGCACAGACATCCAGTATGCGGCAACCGCAGGCCGACGCCTACGGCCATGACGCGGCGAGCGGACGGCCGCCCGCGGGTTGACGCTCGGCGAGGCAGCACATTGACACGGTTCGCATCAAGTCATAGACTCGGTCTGTGTCAATGAGCGACGACCGGCCCCGCAGGGATCACGCGATGCCGCAGGAGGAGTTCATCCTCATCAGCGTGGCGGCGCGTCACCTGGGCATGCATCCGCAGACCTTGCGCAAGTACGAGCGCCTCGGCCTGGTGCGGCCGACCCGGACGCTGGGCAGCATGCGGGTGTACTCGCACGATGAACTGCAACGGCTCCGGGTCATCAAGCACCTGGTCGACGAGGCGGGCATCAACCTCGCGGGGGTGCAACGACTGCTGGCCGTGGCCGATGTGCTGCAACGCATTCGGCCCCTGGCCACCGGCAGCGACTGGTCGCGGGCCTCGGCTCGGCGGCTGACGCAGGAACTGGATCGCCTGGGCGCGATGCTCGGGCTCTGAGGAGAGGAGGCGGGATGGAGTTCCGCGATTACTACGCCACGCTCGGTGTGGCCAAGACCGCCTCCGCCAAGGAGATCAAGCAGGCCTTCCGCCGGCTGGCGCGCAAGCACCACCCCGACGTGAACCCTGGCAATGCCGGCGCCGAGAGCAAGTTCAAGGAGCTCAACGAGGCCTACGAAGTGCTCGGCGATGCCGACAAGCGGCGCAAGTACGACGAACTCGGCGCCAACTGGAAGGCCTACGAGCAGGCCGAGAAGGCCGGCTTCGACCCGCGCGCGGGTGGCAGCCCGTTCGGCGGTGGCTGGGCGCCCCGGGGCGGGCCCGCCGGAGGGGCACCCGGCGGCAGCTATCGCAACGTCTCTCCGGAGGAATTCCAGGAGATGTTCGGCGAGGGGGCCAATCCCTTCTCCGACTTCTTCAAGACCTTCTTCGGGGGCGCGGGCGGCGCCGACCCGAATGGCGCGCGGACCCGCACACGAGCGCGCCGGCCGGCGGCGGCACCGCAGGAGCACGAGCTGGCGATCAGCCTCGAGGAGGCGTTCAACGGCACGTCGCGCAAGGTCACGCTGTCGGGGCCGGACGGTGAGCGGTCGCTCGAGGTGCGCTTCCCTGCCGGGATTCGGGACGGCCAGAAGGTGCGCGCCGCCTCCGACGGGGGCGACGTCTTCTTCCGCGTGCGGATCGCGCCACACGGCCGCTTCGAGCCGCGCGGCGACCACGACCTCGCGACCCGCGTCCCGGTCGCCATTCCGGTCGCGGTGCTCGGCGGCGAGATCGAGGTGCTGCCGCTGGTCGGCACGCGCATTCGGGCCAGGGTGCCGCCGGGCGCCAGGTCCGGCGCCGTCCTCCGGCTGCGCGGGCACGGTCGCCCGATCCTGGGCAAGGCCGGTGAGCGCGGCGATCTCCTGGTCACCCTGGATCTCCAGGTGCCCACCGAGCTCACGCCGGAGGAACGGCTCCACTACGAGGCGCTGGCGGAGCTTCGCAAGGCGCAACCTGTCTAGAGGCTGACACGCAGGACCTGTCCCATCGACTTGATATCGACCGGGGGGAAATCATGAATCTGAATCGACTGACCGAGAAGGCCCAGGAAGCCGTCGTCGCCGCGCAACAGCTCGCGACCCGGCTGAATCACCCGCACATCGACCCGGAGCACCTGCTCGCGGCGCTCGTCGGCCAGGCTGGCGGCATCGTGCCGGCGGTCCTGCGCAAGATGCAGATCGATCCCGTGGCGCTGGGCCGCGCCGTCGAGCAGGACCTCAACAAGCGCCCGAAGGCCTATGGCGGCAGCGAGGCCGGACTCGGCCCCCGCATGCGCACCCTGGTCGACGCCGCCGAGAAGGAGGCGACGCAGCTCAAGGACGCCTACCTGAGCACCGAGCACTTCCTGCTCGCCATCGCCGGTGAAGGCGGACGCACGCCCGGGGTGCTGGCGCTGCAGGCCGTCGGCGCGACGCGCGATCGCATCCTGGAGACGCTGGTCGCCGTGCGTGGCACCCAGCGCGTGACCGACCAGAGCCCGGAGGCCAAGTACGAAGCCCTCGAGAAGTACGGCCGCGACCTGACCGTGCTCGCCCGCGAGGGCAAGCTCGACCCCGTCATCGGGCGAGACGACGAGATTCGCCGTGTCATCCAGGTGCTGTCTCGGCGGACCAAGAACAACCCCGTGCTGATCGGCGAACCCGGCGTCGGCAAGACCGCCATCGTCGAGGGCCTGGCGCAGCGCATCGTCCGTGGCGACGTGCCCGAGGGCCTCAAGGACAAGCGCATCGTCGCGCTGGACATGGGGTCGCTGATCGCCGGCGCGAAGTATCGTGGCGAGTTCGAGGAGCGGCTCAAGGCCGTGCTGCAGGAGATCCTCAACGCGCAGGGACAGATCGTCCTGTTCATCGACGAACTGCACACGGTGGTGGGCGCCGGCGCCTCCGAGGGGTCGCTGGACGCCTCGAACATGCTCAAGCCGATGCTCGCCCGTGGCGAGCTGCACACGATCGGCGCGACGACGCTGGACGAGTACCGGAAGCACATCGAGAAGGATGCGGCGCTCGAACGACGCTTCCAGCCCGTCCTGGTCGGCGAACCGAGCGTCGAGGACACCATCAGCATCCTGCGCGGCCTGCGCGAGAAGTACGAGCTGCACCACAGCGTGCGCCTGAAGGACGCCGCCCTCGTGGCGGCGGCGGTCCTCAGCCACCGCTACATCGCGGACCGCTTCCTGCCGGACAAGGCCATCGACCTGATCGACGAGGCCGCGTCGCGGCTCCGCATGGAGATCGACTCGATGCCCGCCGAGCTCGATGAGGTGTCACGCCGCCTCATGCAGCTCGAGATCGAGCGTGAAGCCCTGCGCAAGGAGACCGACCAGGCCTCGCAGGACCGCCTGCTGAAGCTCGAAAAGGAGCTGGCCGACCTCAAGGAGGAGCGCACCCGGCTGCAGACGCAGTGGGAGCAGGAGAAGGCCGCGATCCAGTCCTCGAGCGCCATCACCGGCGAGATCGAACAGGTGCGCCAGCAGATCGACCAGGCGCAACGCGAGGGAGACTACGCCCGCGCCTCCGAGCTGCAGTACGGCCGGCTGCCCGAACTGGAGCGCCGGAAAGCCGCGGAGAAGGCCAGCGTCGAGGGGCAGCAGGTCCCGCGGATGCTCAAGGAGGAGGTCGACGAGGAGGACATCGCCGAGGTCGTCAGCAAGTGGACGCACATCCCGCTGAGCCGCCTGATGGAGGGCGAGGTCCAGAAGCTCGTGCAGATGGAGGACCGCCTCCATCACCGCGTGGTGGGCCAGGACGAGGCGATTCATGCCGTGGCCAGCGCCATTCGACGAGCGAGAGCCGGATTGCAGGACCCCAATCGTCCCCTCGGCAGTTTCGTCTTTCTGGGGCCAACAGGGGTCGGCAAGACGGAACTCGCGCGCGCCCTCGCCGAGTTCCTCTTCGACGACGAGCAGGCGATGGTGCGCATCGACATGTCCGAGTACCAGGAGAAGCACGCCGTATCGCGGCTCATCGGCGCGCCTCCGGGCTATGTCGGCTACGACGAGGCCGGGCAACTGACCGAAGCCGTGCGGCGACGGCCCTACGCCGTGGTCCTGTTCGACGAGGTCGAGAAGGCCCACCCGGAAGTCCTGAACGTGTTGCTGCAGCTGCTCGACGACGGGCGGCTGACCGACGGCCGCGGGCGGACGGTGGACTTCAAGAACACCGTCGTGATCATGACCTCGAATCTCGGCAGCCAGTACCTGGCCGAGCGGGCGATGCACGAGGGGCTGGTGGACGAGGGCACGCGGCGCGAGGTGCTCGACGCCATGCGTCAGCACTTCCGCCCGGAGTTCATCAACCGGATCGACGAGATCATCGTCTTCCACCCGCTCGGCCGCGCCCACATGGGCCAGATCATCGACCTGCAGATGGCCAGGCTGCTGGCCAGGCTGCAGGAGCGGAAGATCACGCTGCACCTCGGCGAGGCTGCACGGCTCGCGCTGGTGGACGAGGGGTACGACCCGCTCTACGGCGCGCGGCCGCTCAAGCGCACGCTGCAGAAGCGGGTGCTGGACCCGCTCGCGATGGCGGTGTTGCAGGGCGAGTTCCGTGAGGGCGACGAGGTCACGCTCGACCTCGTCGACGGGGCCCTGCGCTTCGAGAAGCGTCAGGCCGTCGTGCACTGACACGCGCACGACCAGCCCCAGGGCGGAACGACGGCGCAGGGCTTACAAGACTCCGTGAGCCCTGCGCCAGGAGCCGGCCCTTCAGAGCCCACAGCCGTGAGCCCTGAGCCTGTCTCTACGGCTTGTGCATCGCGTTGAGGAAGTCGGCGTTGGTGCCCGACTTGGCCAGCTTGTCGATCAGCAGCTCCATGGCCTCGGTGGCCGAGAGCGGGTTGATGACCTTGCGCAGCACCCAGATGCGGTTGAGGTCGTCCTTCGGGATGAGGAGTTCCTCCTTGCGCGTGCCGCTCTTGGTGATGTCGATGGCCGGGAACACGCGCTTGTCCACCAGCTTGCGATCCAGGTGGATTTCCATGTTGCCGGTGCCCTTGAACTCCTCGAAGATCACTTCGTCCATGCGTGAACCCGTGTCGACGAGGGCGGTGGCGATGATCGTCAGCGATCCGCCCTCCTCGATGTTGCGGGCCGCGCCGAAGAAGCGCTTCGGCTTCTGGAGGGCGTTGGAATCGACGCCGCCCGACAGCACCTTGCCCGACGGCGGCGACACGCTGTTGTAGGCACGGGCCAGACGCGTGATCGAGTCGAGCAGGATGAGCACGTCCTTCTTGTGCTCGACCAGTCGCTTGGCCTTCTCGATCACCATCTCGGCGACCTGGACGTGCCGCTGCGCCGGCTCGTCGAAGGTGGACGAGATGACCTCGCCACGCACGGACCGCTGCATGTCGGTGACCTCCTCGGGCCGCTCGTCGATGAGCAGCACGATGAGATACACCTCGGGATGGTTCTGCACGACCGACTGCGCGATGTTCTGCAGCAGCATCGTCTTGCCGGTGCGGGGCGGGGCGACGATCAGGCCGCGTTGCCCCTTGCCGACCGGCGTCATCAGGTCGAGCACCCGCGCCGCCAGGTTGTCCTTGGTGGTCTCGAGCGAGAACCGGGCCTGCGGGTAGAGCGGCGTCAGGTTCTCGAAGAAGATCTTGTTGCGGGCGAACTCGGGCGCCTCGAAGTTGACGGCTTCGACCTTGATGAGCGCGAAGTAGCGCTCGCCGTCCTTCGGGGGCCGGATCTGGCCGCTGATCGTGTCGCCCGTCTGCAGGTCGAACTTGCGGATCTGCGACGGCGAGACGTAGATGTCGTCGGGGCCCGCGAGGTAGTTGTAGTCGGGCGCCCGCAGGAAGCCGAAGCCGTCCGGCAGCACCTCCAGCACCCCTTCCGAGAAGATGAAGCCGCTCTGCTCGGTCTGGGCCTTCAGGATCTGGAAGATCAGCTCCTGCTTGCGCAACCCGGTCGCGCCGATGACTCCGAGGTCCTGTGCCACCTGCATCAGGGCCTGGATGTTCATCTCCTTCAACTGGCCGATCCGGAGGCTGGCCTCGCTGCCCTCCGGTGGCAGGTCGAGCGGGGGATCGTTGGCGACGTCGGGAATGTCGTTGACGGGGCGGCGGGGACCTGAGGGGCGGGGGCCGCGGCGGCCGCCGGAGCGCTTCTGAGCTGGTGCCATGCTGTCTGCGGTGTCGAGAAGGGGTGAGGGCGAGCCGGGAGTCGGCGCGGCACGCGCGCCGCGCGAGGCGGGTCCCTGGAACCACGAGGTGAGGCGCCAGTATAGCCGGAAAACCCATGGTGTAGAATCCGGCCAGCGTGTCGCGGCATGTGCTCATACTCGGCCTGGTCTGCTTCCTGACGTTCTTCGCAGGCCTTGGCCGCGGCGCGATCGGTGATTCGGACGAGGCGTTCTACGCGGAAGCCTCTCGTGAGATGGTGGCCTCCGGCGACTGGCTCACGCCCTATTACAACTACGAGCTCCGTTTCCAGAAGCCCATCCTGTTCTACTGGCTGGTCTCGGCCTCCTACACGGTGGCGGGGGTTCGCGAGGCGGCGGCGCGCTTCCCCTCGGCACTGGCCGGCTTCGGGCTGGCCATCCTGACCTATCTGGCCGGGCGCCGGTGGTTCGATGCGGCCACCGGGTTCTTCGCGGCGACGGTCGTGGCGACCAGTTTCGGCTACTTCTCCATCGGCCGGCTGTCGCTGCCCGACCTGCCACTCGCCTTCTTCATCGCCGCCTCGACGTGGGGCCTGATCGAAGCCATCGGGTCCCCCATCGCGACGGCCTCGCTGAGCGTGTCGCGACGGCGGCTGTGGTTCGTCTTCGCGGGTCTCATGATGGGGCTCGGCCTGCTCGCCAAGGGGCCGGTCGGCGTCGCGCTGCCCGTCCTGGCCGCCATCCCCGTCTGGTGGCACGAACGACGCAGCACGACCGGCGAGGACGCCGCGCGGCTGCCCAGCCTCGTCGACGTCCTGCTCGTCGGCGCCATCGTCGTGCTCGTGGCGGCGCCCTGGTTCGTGGCCATGGCGCAGCACCACGGCCTGGCGTACGTCCATCGCTTCTTCATCGGCGAGAACCTCGAACGCTTCGCCACCGACCGCTACAACGAGCCGCGCCCCCTGTGGTTCTATGTGCCGATCGTGCTCGGCGGCCTGATGCCGTGGTCGCCCTTCATCCTGCTCTGGCTGCCGACCTGGCGGCGGGTGTTCCGCCGGGAGCGGTCCGTGACCCGCGCCGAGTGGCGCGCCATCATCTGGGCGGCCGTGCCGTTCATCTTCTACTCGGCGTCCATCGGCAAGCAGCCGCGCTACATCCTGCCGATGCTGCCGCCGATGGCCCTGCTGCTGGCACGCACGGTCATCGCCCGGCTGCCCGACGACGGACCGTCGGTGGCGCCACGCACGGGCCGCCAGCGCGCGCTGGCGTGGTGCGGCACGGTGTGCGCCGTCCTGTTCCTGATCCTCGGTA
>NZ_JALHPM010000032.1:0-8604 GCF_022842525.1 Luteitalea sp. | reverse complement strand
CCTCGGTATCCTGCTGCACCGGGCGCGCCCGCTGCTGTTCGTGCTGACGCCGTCGCTCGCCCTGGTCTGCACCGGCATCATCACCGCGGGAGCGGTCTCGGTGCTGATCGCCAGCTGGACGCGGCGGCGCTGGGTGCTGCCGGTCACCATGACCGTGGCCTCGATTGCGACCCTGTTGTCGTTGCACTACTCGGTGGCCTCGGCCGCCGATCTCGAGCCGGTGCAGGTGATGGCGCGCAAGTACGCCGCGGCCTACCAGGGCCACGAGCCGTCGGCCACGTACCGCGTGTTCGTGCGCAATCTGGTGTTCTACACGGGCGTCAAGCAGACGGACCTGGTGCAGCCCGAGCAGGTCGTGGAGTTCCTGCGTCAGCCCCGGCGCGTGCTCTGCGTGATCACGCGGGACGACCTGGACCGGCTCACCCGCGAGCACGGCCTCCACACCAGCACGCTCGCCGAGGTGCAGTACTTCAACCCCGCCGGCGTCCGGCTGCGCACCCTCCTGTGGCCCGATCCGTCCCGAGACCTCGAGACGGTGCTGTTGGTGACCAACCAGTAATTGCAGAAGTGCAGAATTTCAGAAATGCAAGACGTCGGAATTTCAGAATCTCGTTGGCACCGCCCTGATCCGGATCGCCAAGGTGGTACGGAAATCCTGAAATTCTGAAATTCTGAAATTCTCTGCCTCTCTACTCGGGAAACATCTTCCCCGGGTTCAGGATGTTCAGCGGATCGAAGGCGGCCTTGATGCGTCGCTGCAGGTCGATCTCGATGCGCGAGAGCTCGAGTGGCACGAACGGCAGTTTCGAGAAGCCGATGCCGTGCTCGCCGCTGATGGAGCCTTCGAGCGCCACGACGCCCTCGAACAGCGCACGTTCGGCCACCCGGGCGGCCTCGAGGGCCACGGGGTCCGCCGGATCCAGCATCATGTTGACGTGGATGTTGCCGTCTCCGACGTGACCGAAACACGGGATGCGCACGCCGGGTGAGGCCGCGCGCAGGCGGTCGATCAGGTCGAAGAGCTCGGGCACGCGTCCCTTCGGCACCACGACGTCGTGGTTGACCTTCATCGGGGCGAGCACGCGCAGCGACAGCGACAGCGCCCGCCGCACTCGCCACAGTTCCTCGCGCGTGGCCTGGTCGTGCGCCACCAGCACCTCGGTGGCGCCGGCCTCCCGACACGCCTGTTCGACCCGTCGTCCCTCCTCCGCCACCGTCTCGGGCAGGCCGTCCACCTCGAGCAGGAGCAGCGCCCCCGTTCCCTCGGGCGCCAGGGCGCGCGTGCCGAGATTCGTCGCGACGGCCTCGAGCGAGTCGCCGTCGATCAGCTCGAGCGCCGACGGGACGACCCGCGCCCGAATGAGGTTCGTCACGGCGTCCACGGCCGCCCGGATCGTCGTGAACGTCGCCCGCAGCGTGACCTGCGTCGGCGGCAGCGGCACGAGCCTGACGGTCACCCGCGTGATCACCGCCAGCGTCCCCTCCGATCCCACGAGCAACTGGGTGAGGTCGTAGCCGACGACGTTCTTCACGCTCTTGCCACCCGTGTGGATGATCTCGCCGGATGGGAGGACAGCCTCGAGGCCGAGGATGTAGCGCTTGGTGACGCCGTACTTGAAGGCGCGCGGACCGCCCGCGCACTCGGCGACGTTGCCGCCGATCGTCGACGTCGGCAGACTCGCGGGGTCGGGCGGATAGAAGAGACCGACGGCCTCGACGGCACGCTGGAGGTCGCCGGTGACGACGTGGCACTCGGCGACGGCGAGCAGGTTGCGCTCGTCGATCTCGAGAATGCGGTCGAGGCGCTGCAGCGCCAGCACCACGCCACCGAAGGACGGCACGGCCCCGCCGGTGTAGCCCGTGCCGGCACCTCGTGGCACGACCGGCACGCGATGGGCGGTGCAGAGGCGCAGCACGGCTGCCACCTCGGCGGTGTCGGCCGGCCACACCACGACGTCGGCCGGATGCCCCTTCTTGAGGGCGTCGGCGCCATACGTCGCCCTCGCCTCGTCGTCGGTGCGCACGTGCTCGGCGCCGACGGCGAGGCGAAGGGCGTCGACAAACGCCTCGGTGACTGGTCCGTAGGGCGGGCCGGCGGCCATGCCGGTCACGCCGGCGGGTGGACGCCGGCGTCGAGGTCGCCGATGAACGCGTGGATGCGGCGCGCGGCTTCCTCGAGTCGTTCCATCGACGCGGCGTACGACACGCGGAAGAAGCCCGGCGCGTCGAAGGCCTCCCCTGCCGTGACCACCACGTGCTTGGTCTCGAGGAGCGCCTGACAGAACGCCGCGCTCGTCCTCAGGCCGTCCGGCGACAGCAGCGCCGAGACGTCCACGAACAGGTAGAACGCGCCCGCCGGCCTGGCACAGACCAGACGCGGCTCGGTCGACAGCAAGGCCCAGATGAAGTCGCGCCGCCGGCGATACTCGTCGAGCATGTCGGTGACACACTGCTGCGGCCCGCCGAGGGCGGCCACGACGGCCTTCTGCGTGATCGAACAGACGTTGCTGGTCGAATGGCTCTGGATGGCGTTGCAGGCCGCGACGACCTCGCGCGAGGCGAGCAACCAGCCGCAGCGCCACCCCGTCATCGCGTAGGCCTTGGAGGCCGACCCGGTCAGGATCGTGCGATCGCGCATCCGCTCCACGAGCACGCGGGGCAGGTTGTGGGCGGCCGGGTCGTAGATCAGCTTCTCGTAGCAGAGATCGAGGATGACCCAGATACCGCGGGCCGCCGCGGCGTCGGCGATGCGAATCATCTCGCCCTCCGTCATCAACGCGCCGGTCGGGTTGGCCGGCGAATTGATGACGATGGCGCGCGTCCGCGGAGTGATCGCCGCGAGGAACGGATCGGCACGCAGGGCGAACCCGTCGTCGGGCGAGGCCGTGACGATGACCGGCGTCGCCTCGGCCAGCTTGATCTGCTCGACGATGGTCGGCCAGCCCGGCGAATGCGTGATGACCTCGTCGCCGGGGCCGAACACGGTGAGCGCGGCGTTCACCAGCGCCTGCTTGCCGCCGGCGGTGACGATGATCTCGGCCTCGTCGTAGTCGACCCCGTAGTCGGCCTTGTAGCGCGCCGCGATGACCCGCTTCAGTTCGGTGGTCCCGCTGTTGGGCGTGTACTTGGTGAAGTTGCCGGTGATGGCGGCGTGTGCCGCCTCCTTCACGTGCGCTGGCGTCGGAAAATCTGGCTCCCCCGCGCTGAGGTCGACCACGTCGACGCCAGCCTGTCGAAGGCGCTCCGCGGCGATGAGCCCCTTCATGGTCGGGGAGGACGAGATGCGGGTCGTGCGTTCTGCGAGCATGCGGTGTTCTCGGCGGCGTGTGGGCAGGCCTAGGTGCGGCGACGCAGGTGTGCGAGGACGGCCGGTGGCACGAAGGCCCCGATCGATCCGCCCATCGCATGAATCTGTCGGACGAGACTCGAACTGACGTGCGCGAACTCCCCCGCCGCAGGGAGATAGACGGTCTCGAGCCCGGGCAGCAGCGCGGCATTCATCCGCGCCATCGGCCACTCGTGCTCGTAGTCGGTCACCGAGCGCAGCCCGCGGACGACCACCGAGGCGCCGTGGCGGGTGGCCGCGTCGACGAGCAGGCCGTCGAACGCGACGATCTCGATGCCCGGCGCCCCGGCGACGCTCTCTGTGATCAGGGCCAGACGCTCGTCGAGCGTGAGCAGCGGCGACTTCCCGGGATTGACGAGGACGGCGACGACGACGCGGTCGAACAGCCGGCGGGCACGCAGGACCACGTCCAGGTGACCATTGGTGAGCGGATCGAACGACCCGGCGACGAGGGCGGTGCGACCGTCGGCCATTCAGACCTCCGTCCCGGACGGACCGGGCTCGTACAACGCGAGCGCGCTGTCGCCCTGGCGAAGGCGACGCGCGAGCGTCAGGCCCGGCACCGCGGCTGGCGCCTCGAGACGTGACGCGTGTTCGAGGACGACGAGGCCGTCCGGGGCGATGAGGCCGGCCGCCAGGTGCAGCCAGGGCTCGAGCGAGCGCTGCGCGTACGGGGGGTCGAGGAACACGATGTCGAAGGGTCCGCCGCGAACGGCCGGCGTGCGCGCGAGCGCGTTGCGCCGCTCGATAGTATAGCCCTCGGTGACCTGGCACTTGCGCAGGTTGGCCGCGACGAGTGCGGTGGCCCGGGGGTCCTCGTCGATGAACGTCACGGCAGCCGCGCCACGACTCAGGGCCTCGATGCCCACGGCGCCGGTGCCGGCGCAGACGTCGAGCCACCGCGCCCCGGCGACGCGTGGCGTCAGGATGTTGAACAGCGTCTCGCGCAGGCGGTCGGACGAGGGACGCACCCCGTCCCATGTCGGTCCCTGCAGCACGCGGCCCTTGAGCGTCCCTGCGATGATTCGCATCAGCCGACCTGCGCCAGGTTGAAGCGCCCGGCCCAGGCCTGGCGGGCCAGTCGCCGCGACACGGCGTCCGGGGGCAAGTGCGCCATCAGCACGCGGGCCATGGCATGCGCCTCCGTCATCAGATCCTGGTCGCGGCGCAGATCGCCGATGCGCAGCGTCGGCATCCCGGCCTGCCGTGTGCCGAACATGTCGCCGGGCCCGCGAATGGCGAGATCGCGCTCGGCAATCACGAAGCCATCGGTGGTGTCGGTCATCGCCTTCAGGCGTTCGCGCGCGTCCTCGCTCAGGGGACGCTCGAACAGCAGGATGGCGTAGCTCTGCTCTGCGCCGCGCCCGACACGCCCTCGCAGCTGATGCAGCTGCGCGAGGCCGAACCGTTCGGCGTGCTCGACGATCATCACGCTCGCATTGGGCACGTCGACGCCGACTTCGATCACCGTGGTGGTCACGAGCACGTCGAGGGCGTGCGCCACGAACGCCTGCATCACCGCCTGCTTCTCCGTCGCCTTGAGCTTGCCGTGCAGCAGGCCGAGACGAAGCCCCGCCAGCGGCCCCGCGCGCAGATCCGCCTCCATGCTGACGGCCGCGCGGACGTCGATCTTGTCGCTGTCTTCGATGATCGGCAGTACCACGTACGCCTGGCGCCCCTCGGCGACCTGCTCGCGCACGAAGGCGTAGGCCTCCTCACGCCGCACTTCCGGCCTGGCCGTGGTCAGCACCGGCTGACGGCCGGGCGGCAGGTCGCGAATCACCGACACGTCGAGGTCGCCGTAGGCCGTGAGCGTGAGCGTCCGGGGAATCGGCGTCGCCGTCATGACGAGCACGTCGGGCAGCGCCCCCTTGCTGCGCAGGCGCGCCCGCTGACCGACGCCGAATCGGTGCTGCTCGTCGATGATCACGAGCCCGAGCCGGTTGAAGATCGCCGGGTCCTCGAGGACGGCGTGGGTGCCGATCACGAGCTGGGCCTCCCCCGAGGCGATACAGGCCAGCGCGTCGCGCCGCGCCACGCTGCGCTGGCTGCCCGTCAGCAACACCGACCGGAACGGCGTGTCGGCGAGGCGCGCGGCGACGGTGCGGGCATGCTGTTCGGCCAGCAACTCGGTCGGGGCCATCAGCACCACCTGCAGCCCGTTGGCCATCGCCACCACGGCGGCCAGCAGTGCGACGATGGTCTTGCCAGCACCGACGTCGCCCTGCAGCAGGCGATTCATCGGCGTCGGCCGCTGCAGGTCCGTGACGATGTCGCGCAGGGCCTCCTTCTGTCCGGGCGTCAGCGTGAACGGCAGCACGCGGCGGGCCAGCGCTCGCGTCGCCTCGGACACCTCCACCCGATGCGGCTTCGCCCGCGTCACCACACGCGCCCGCTGCTCCGCGAGGGCGAGCTGGAACAGGACGAACTCCTCCAGAATCAGGCGGATCTGCGCCGGCGTGCGAAACGCGTTCAGCAGCTCGACCGAGGTCCCTTCCGGCGGGAAGTGCGTGTCGAGCAGCGCCTCGCGCCGCGACGGCAGGCCACGGGCGCGCCGGGCCTCCTGCGGCAGCGGATCGGTGATCGACTCGGGCAGACGATCGAGCGCCCGGGCCACGAGATCGCGCTGCAGCTTCGGCGTCAGCGGGCCGATCCGCTCGTACACGGGCACGATGCGGCCCGTGTGCACGCTGTCGCCGTCACTGAGGGCGGTGACGTCGACGAACTCGTACTGTGGCGACTGGAACTGGGCGCCGAGGCTGGTCCACTCGACCTTGCCGTGCAGCACGACCTGCTGCCCGGGACGGAACACCTGCGCCAGGAAGCGCTGATTGAAGAACACGGCACGGGCCGTGCCGCTGGCGTCGCCGACGGTGACCTCGAACACGGTGAAGCGGGGTCGGCGCGTCGGCCGCACCTCCGCCTCGAGCACCTCCCCCGAGACGGTCGCGACGCCCGGGCGCAGCGAGGCGATCGCCACGATGTGGCCGCGATCCTCGTACCGCAGGGGAAAACGGAGGAGGAGATCCTCGACGGTGTGCAGGCCCGCAGACGCCAGGGCGGCGGCACGGGACGGCCCCACGCCGGGCAGGTCGCCGAGCGGGGCCTGGAGGGGGTCGTCCGGGGTCACTGCAGGACGGTCACCTGTCCGGGTTCGACACGAATCTCGCGAATGCTCGAGGGCAGGTCGAAGGGATCGTCGATGTTGACGTCGTACCGCGCCACGAGCTGCGACACGAGCGCCCGCGGCAGTGGGATGCCGCCGAGCTGGGCCGTCTCGAGCTCGAAGCGCCCGGTCCCGTTCTCGGTCACGAGCCGCCCGCTGACACTGGCGGGCAGCGTGCCGGTGAGCAGGCGCAGGGGATCGAAGCCCTCGCTCGGGGGGCGTCCGGCATTCATCGCGTCGAGATCGAGGGTGGCCGTGGCACTCAGCCGGTTGTCGGCGAGGATCCGCAAGGTGGGCGTCGAGATGCCCGGTGGGATCTCGGCCTGCAGGTGGTGCGCCATGTAGGCGTTCACTTCCGCTTCCTCGATGACGGTACTCTGGGTCTCGAGGCGGGGAATGGCGCCGAAGCGCACGATCGACTCGAGCTTCTGCTGCATGCGGTCGGCAGCGGCGATGCCGTGCTGTGCGAGGCGACTGCCGGCGGCCGCGTGCGCCGCCCGGCCCACCAGCGAGACCGGCGCGCCGGCGGCGAGGGTGGTCACGACGGCCAGGCACGCCACGGCGAATCGAACGGCACGAGGCGAAAGCGGCGGGGTCGGCATCGGGTCCACTGAGCGTTTGGAGTCTAGCATTCGGAATTTGGTCGGACGGCTTGACTTTCGCTTTTTATTTGCATACGCTCCCGCCATCCTCGCCCACGCCCAGTGTCGGGCGGCCGTGGCCGGAGTGACCGGGAGTTCCCATCGTGCAGCCGCTCACGAAACGTCAGCGAGAAATCCTCGATTACCTCAACGATTTCATCCAGCAGCACGGGTACGCCCCGAGTCTGGAAGAGGTCGGTCGCCGCTTCGGTCTGTCGTCGCTGGCGACGGTCCACAAGCACCTGACGAACCTGCAGGACAAGGGGTTCATCAAGCGCGCCTGGAATCGCAGCCGGTCGGTGGAGCTCATCCCGGCCCGCATCGGTGGCCGGGCCCTCGAACTGCCCCTGCTGGGGTATGTGGCCGCCGGTCGCCCCATCGAGGCGATCACCAGCACCGAGACCATCACGGTCCCCGAGGCGCTGGTCGGCAAGCGCGACACGTATGTGCTGCGCGTCAAGGGCGACTCGATGATCGACGAACAAATCCGCGACGGCGATTTCGTCATCGTCGAGGACCGCAAGACGGCGAGTAACGGCGAGATGGTCATCGCGCTGCTCACGGGCTCCGACGTCACCCTCAAGAAGTTCTACAAGGAGCAGGATCAGGTGCGCCTGCAGCCGGCCAACCCGACGATGGCGCCGATCGTGGTGCCGGCGGCTGACGTGCAGGTGCAGGGCGTGGTGATTGGCGTAATGCGGCGATACTGACGGGCATGAGCCAGCAGCCGCCCCCGGAGTCCCGCCAGATCAACTTCACGATCGTGCCGGCCGAGACGCCCGACGTCCCGCGCGTCTACGCCAACTTCTGCGCCGTGGCGAACACGCCGTTCGACTTCACGCTGACCTTCTGCGAAGTCCAACCGCTCTCGCCGCAGGACGTGCAGGCGGCCGAGCGGGACCACATCGTCCCCGCCCCCGTGAAGGCGAAGGTTGTCGTCCCCGTGCCGTTCATCCCCACGATGATCGCGGCGTTGCAGGAGCACCTGCGCGCCTTCACGGAGTCGCAGAAGCAGGGCGCGCCGGGCTGGTCGGGGGACCCGGTGCACTGACGAGGGGTTCCTGGCCCTGACGGTCCGCCGCGGCACGACCGCTGTCAGACCCGGTCAGCGAGGCGCGTCACTCCCCCATCACGGGCGCAGGGACGCGCCCTTCTCGTGCGGTGATACTTCGCCTTTTGTTCTCCGTCAGGCGTCCAACCGTGCAGGGAGTGAACGATGGCGACGCTGCTCACACTCGTGCTTCCGGATTTCGTGGTCGATGTCGAGCGCCGCTGGGAGGCCCTGGCGCCCACCGTGCCGCTTATCGTCGGCGGCCCTGCGACGGGGCCGGGCCAGGTGGTCGCGGCCTGCCGGGTGGCGCGACAGGCTGGCGTCCGCCCAGGACAGTCGCTGCGGGAGGCGGCGCGTCTGGCGCCGCAGGCCCGGTTCGTCCCCGGCATCCTCGACCGCT
>NZ_JALHPM010000031.1:0-47459 GCF_022842525.1 Luteitalea sp. | reverse complement strand
GGCCCACGAGCTGAATCAGCCGCTGGCCGCCATCCTGAGCAACGCCGAAGTCGCTCAGCACCTGCTCGAAGGACACGATCCGCCGGTCGAGGAACTGCGCGCCATCATCGCCGACGTCATCGCCGACGATGAACGCGCAGGCGGGATCATCCGGAACATGCGTTCGATGCTGCGACGGCACGACATCGATGCCACGCCGATCGACGTCAATGCGGTGGCGACCGAGATCACGCGTCTGGTGGCGCACGATGCGCAGCTGCGCGGAGGCTCGCTCGACGTCGAACTGGGCGCCGCGCTGCCGCCGGTCACCATCGATGCCATCCAGCTGAAACAGGTGCTGCTCAACCTGGTGGTGAATGCCGTGGATGCGATGGCCGCCATCCGCGTGCGGCGCGCCGTGTCGCTGTCGACGCGCGCGTCCGATGGCGGCGTCCTCATCCAGGTGCGCGACCACGGACCGGGTATTCCGGCGCATGCCCTGCCGCGCCTGTTCGACGCCTTCTTCACCACCAAGCCGGACGGCCTGGGGGTCGGGCTGGCCATCAGTCGGTCGATTCTCGAGGCGGCCGGCGGACGGATTCGCGCCGAGAACATGCCCGACGGCGGCGCGCGCTTCCTGGTGTGGCTGCCGGGGTCGACGGCCACGTCACGCGCCGAGCGGGCGGCGGCGCCCGCCACGGGCGTCACGGCCTGAGGCGGGTCAGCGCTGCGAGACGGGCCCGATCGGGGTGTCGAGGACGCCGATGCGATCGAGCAGGAGCACCAACTCGGGCACCGAATTCACGCCGAGCTTGATCAACCCGCGTGCCCGGTGGAACTTGATGGTGGCCAGCGTGAGGTTGAGGTCGTAGGCGATCTGCTTGTTGAGCTGCCCGCGCGCGACACCGAGACAGACTTCGCGTTCCCTCGGTGTGAGGGACTGGTACCGCGCGTTGAGGGCCGCCAGTTCGCCGTTGGTCTCGAGGATCATCCGATGCCGGTCGACGGCCTCGCCCACCGCGCGCAGCAGGTCCTCGGACCGCACCGGTTTGGTGAGGAAATCGAGGGCCCCACCCTTGAGCGCCTGCGTCGTGGCGGGAATCGTGCCCTGACCGCTCAGGAACAGCGCCGGCTGGGACCAGCCCGCGGCGCGGAGGCGGGCGTGAAACTCCAGGCCCGTCATGTCTGGCATCAGGAGATCGACGAGCACGCAGCCCAGGACCTCGCTCGGGGGACGCTCGAGGAAGGCCGTGGCACTGGGCACCGTCTCCACCGCATAGCCGCCCATCCTGAGGACGCGTCCGATCGCCGTGAGGAAGCTCTCGTCATCGTCGACCGCGAAGACGGTAGCCACCTGAGCCTCTGCCATGATTGGGGCGATCCTAACCCATCCCGCATCGACGGGAGAGTCGGGGGATGCCTCGCCCGCCGGACGCCTCAGCCGTGCCAGCGACGACGCTCACGCGGGTGCCGACAGCCGCCGGCGGAGCCGTGTGGCCACGTCCGGCGTCAGGGGCGCCGCCTGCTGGTGCTCGCGAAGCGCGGCCACCATCGCCGCGAACTCGGCACCGAACCGGGCACAGCGGTCGCACTCGCTCACATGGGCCTGCACCAGGGCCACCGTGTCTGGCGGCAGCGCGCCCTCCAGGTAGTCGCTGAGCTGCTCCAGGACCTCCGAACACCACAGGCCGCCGAGGCGGCGATCACCTGGCAACATCGTGTCCTCCCTTCCGCAACTCCGCCGCGAGCCGCAGCCGCGCGCGATGCAGGCGACTCTTCATGGCCGCGAGGCCGACGCCCAGCAGGGCCGCGGCCTCCTCTCCCGACGTGCCCTCGAGATCGCGCAGGGTGAGAATCTCGCGGTCCTCGGCGGGCAGCGCGGCCAGCGCACTGGCGATGGCCGTGTGCCTCTCGTGCCGGATGGCGAGGCCCTCCGGGTTCGACTGGCCCCAGCCGGCCTGCACGCCCAGGTCCTCGACGGGCGTGTCGTCGAGCGCCTCGCGGGCCTGTCGCTGCCGCAGGCGCGTCGCCGCATGGCGCGTGATGGTGAACAGCCAGCCCCGGGCAGGGCCCTCCCCGCGAAAGGTGCCAGCGGCCTGCCATGCCGACAGGAACGTCTGCTGCAGCAGGTCCTCGCCATCATCTGGGCGCGAGACCTGGGTGCGCGCGAACCGGAACACGCTGGCCTGATGGCGCTCGACGAAGAGGTCGAACGCCCGACGGTCGCCGGCGCCGGCCCTGGCGAGCAGGGCCGCGTCGGTCAGTGCGCCGGGGTCGAGGTGCGAATCGGGCACGTGGAGACGCCGAGCAGAGTGTAGGCCGGGCACGTGCGCAGCAGGCCGGTCAGGATCGGGACCACGCCGATGTAGCCCCAGGCGCCGATGGCCCCGGTGTAGGCGGCGCCGATCAGGGCGGCACCGGCGGCGATGCGCAGCACGCGTTCGATCGGGTGGACGTTGACGGGCAGGATGCGGCTCATGGTGTGGCTCCTCGGCGTGTCGCGCCCGCGGCCATCGCGGTCACTGCCTGTAGAGAGACACGGGCGGGCAAAAGGATTCGCGGCGCCGGCGCGGTCACGTTCCCGGCGTGGCGAACCACTGCTGTCGAGGGCCCATTCACGTCACCGCCCCTCCCGTCCGAAAGGTCAGTCATGCGCTCTGTCGTCATTCCCGTCTCCCGTCGCTCCCAGCCGGTCATCTTCGCCGCGCTCGTCGGCCTGGCCGGCTGTACCCAGCATCTGAACGTCGATGCGGTCGGCCCCTCGATCATCCAGGGCGTGGCCGACCAGGTCGGCCTGAAGCTGGCCCGCGTCACGTGCCCGAGCGATCCGCGGCCGATCAAGGCCAACGACACCTTCGACTGCACGGCCGACGTCGAGGGCGGCGGCGCGTTGACGATCGCCGTGACGCAGACCGACGACACCGGCAACATCACGTGGAAGGTCGCCAGGACCGACGGGCTGCTCGATCTCGCGAAGGTCGAGGCCTCCATCGTCACCGGGCTCAAGACGCAGGCGCAGGTCGACGCCACGGTGACCTGCGGGGGCAAGTGGAAGGCCGCCACGGCCGGGGCCGCCTTCGACTGCGAGGCGACGGCCCCCGATGGGACGCCCATCCCGATCGGCGTCACGGTGACCGACGACGAGGGCAACGTCAGCTGGGAGACGAAGTAGGCGGGGCACCCGCGGCCGACCGCTACTTGAGCAGATCGAACATCCGGCTGTACTTGAGGATCAGGCTGCGGTCCTTGCGCTCGGGGCGCTCGATCAGGTCGTAGAGATACCGGGTGTCGTTGTAGACGATGAAGAGGCCGGTGTTGGCCGCCTGCAGCCAGCCGAAGCGGACGTTCATGGACCACAGGTCGGCGCGATCGTTGTACTGCAGCAGCGACTGGACGAAGGTACGCGGCGTGAACGAGTAGTTGATCCGCGATCGAATGAGGTTGGTGCGGAAACGGCCCCAGGGCAGGTCCACGTCGTTGAGGCTGTACGACGTCTCGGTCGTGAACGTCTCGCCGACGCGCAGGCGCACGGTGTGGTTGGTCGTGACGCGGCTGCCGCCGAAGATGCCGCCGATGTAGGTCTGCAGGTAGTAGCTGGCCGGGGCCCCGAGATTGGTCTGGAAGACGAACTGCCCCTCGGCGTGGTTGTAGGTCCCGGGCGGCACGAAGATGCCCGGGTAGATCTCGAACGGCACGCGCACGCCCTCGGTGGTGAGGTTCATGCCCGTGTGGACCTCGTAGGCGTTGCGGAACTGCCAGTGATTGTCGATGTGCGTGTACATCGTCTCCTGGAAGCCGTCGAAGCCCCAGAAGCTGCGGTAGGAGGCGTGCGGGCGCAGTTCCTGGAGCCCGAGAAAGCGCTTCGGCCTGAAGCGGGTCATGATCCGCATGTCCGGCTTGCGGTAGCCGCGGCGCGTCAGAAAGCCGACCTCGGGATTGAAGTGGTCGCCGACCTGCTGGTAGCCGATGTCGAAATCGGCACGGCGCGTGTTGGTGCGCGACCGCAGGTTGAAGGCCGTGTCGGTCGGCGTGCCGTCGCTTTCGGTCGCGGCGACGAAGCCGGAGATGAAGGTCTGCAGGCCGATGCCGAGGCGCCCATCCACGGCATATGTGCGCCCGGAGTCGTTGGGCCGCGCATAGTCGCCGAAGCCGGCCCGGTTGGTGAACATGACGCCGAGTTGCGATCGGTTGGGCAGCTCGCGATTGAGGCGGATGACGGCGAAGTTGTTGCTCGGCACACCCGCCCGGGTCGCCGTCGGATCGACGCTGTCGGTCTGCATGTTGAGCAGACCGACGTTCCAGTGCCCCACCTTGCCCGAGACACGGCCGCCACCGAGGATCGGGATCGGCTGGCCGCCGGGCCCGATGCCGATCTGCCGACTGAAGAACAGGTCCACCTCGCCGGGATTGCCGACGGCGAAGAAGCCGGCGTTCTCGAGGAAGAACGGCCGCTTCTCGGGGAAGAACAGATTGAAGCGATCGAGGTTGATCTGCTGGTCGTCGACCTCGACCTGCGCGAAGTCGGTGTTGACGGTCGCGTCGAGCGTGAGGCTGGGCGTCAGGTTGTACTTGACGTCCATCCCCGCATCGCCCAGCCAGTTCGTCTTCGCCGGCACCTCGCCGCTGGTCAGCACGTTGCCGAGCACGTACGGCATGATTTTCAGGTTCCGGAAGGTCGGCACCTGGATGCGCTCCACCGCCCCGGCCAGCGACAGCCGCGTGATGGTGAACTGCCGCGGAATCGGCGCCCAGTACGATCGCTCGTTGCGGCGCCGGATGTTGCGCTGGAAGTTGACGCCCCACACCTGCTCGCGCCCCGACGGATAGCGCAGCGTCTTGAACGGAATGGCGAACTCGGCCGACCAGCCGACGTCGGAGATCTTCGCGCGGACCTGCCAGGCCCCATCCCAGTTCAGGTTGAAGCCACTGCCCGACCCGCCCATCTGCATCTGCGCGTTGCTCAGGCCACCGCCGCCCTGCCCCTCGTTGGTGACCTGCCCGTCGTACTCGATGCCGGCGGGATTGGTCCCGAACACGAACCCGTTCTGTCGGTCGCGGTAGGTGTCGAGGATCAGGCGGAACGAGTCGGTCTCTTCCAGGGGAGCGTCACGCCGGGCGTCCGAGACGATGATGCCCGACGGATCGCTGTCGTAGCACACCACCCCGACGTAGAGCGTATCGGCGGTGACGACGAAGCGCACCTCGGTGCGCTCCGTGGACGGCTGGCCTTCGAACGGCTGCTCCTGCCAGAACCCGCTCATGGGCGTCGCCCCGGCCCAGGCCGCATCGCCGAGCACGTCGCCGTCGATCGTCGGCGCCACGGTGGCCGCTGAGGCAGTGCCGGTCGGGCGCGGCATCAGCAGCGGCGAGGCCGTCTGCACGGGGGGCGGAGCGGGCGTCTGCGCCAGCGCCGGCGGGCACAGCGCCACGACCAGCGCGGCGAGCGCAACGGCCGGGCAGCGGGCGTGTGCCGCGAGGCGCGAGGTCGACAACGAACGACGGAGAGGGAGGCGGGCTTCGAACGAGGCGGGCACGGGCACCGCGATCCTATGTCGCGAGGCCCGTTGCCTCAAAGCCCCGTCATCCGCGCGCGGCGGCTCTGTTCGTGAAGAATTCCGTCGTCAGGCGGCGCAACAGCCCGAGCGAGAGCAGCACGGTGAAGATGTTGGGCAGCGCCATCAAGCCGTTGAGCGTGTCCGCGATGTCCCACACGAGGTGCAGCGAGCCGATCGCCCCCAGATAGATGAAGACGAGCCACAGCAGACGATACGGCACCGCCGCGCGGGTCCCCAGCAGATAGACGATGCCGGTCTCGCCGTAGTAGCTCCAACCGATGAGGGTCGAGAACGCGAACAGGACGAGGCTCGTGGTGACGACGATGTTGCCCCACGTGCCCGGGAGTCCGATCGAGAAGGCCTGCCCCGCCAGCGCCGCGCCGGTGGTGCCGCCCTGCCAGGAGTCGGTCACGAGGATGACCAGACCAGTGGTGCTGCACACGAGGATGGTGTCGACGAAGACCTCGAAGATGCCGTAGAGTCCCTGCCGAACCGGGTGGTCCGTCTGCGCCGCGGCATGCACCATCGGCGCGCTGCCGAGGCCCGCCTCGTTGGAGAAGAGACCGCGGGCCACACCGTAGCGCAACGCCATCATCAGGGTGGAGCCGGCAAAGCCGCCAGTCGCCGCCGTGCCGGTGAACGCGCCTTCGAACACGAGGGCGACCGCGTCGGGCACGTGGGCGGCGAACCTCACGAGGATGACGAGCCCGCCGCCAAGATAGAACACCGCCATCGCCGGCACGAGAATCTCGGTCACCTCGCCGATGCGCTTGATGCCGCCCAGGATGACCGCCGCCGAGAGCACCGCCAGGACGACGCCGGTCAGGCCCGGCGCGACGCCGAAGGTGGCGCGCAGGCTGTCGGCCACAGAATTGGCCTGGACCATGTTGCCGATGCCGAAGGCGGCCAGCGACACGAGCAACGCGAAGACGGAGCCGAGCCAGGGCATGCCGAAGCCGGTCTTGAGCGTGTACATCGCCCCACCTCGCATCGTCCCCGTGTCATCCGGCTCCCGGTAGTGCATGGCGATGACGATCTCGGCGAACTTGGTCGCCATGCCGAGCAGGCCCGAGATCCACAGCCAGAACAGGGCCCCTGGCCCTCCGATGGAGATGGCGGTGGCCACCCCGGCGATGTTGCCGACGCCCACCGTCGAGGCCAGGGCGGTCGCGACCGCCTGGAACGGCGACACGGTGCCGGCGCCGGTGCTCTTCTCGAAGAGCCGACCGAGCACCTCGCGCATCGCGACGCCGAGGTAGCGGATCTGCACGCCTCCGGTGACCACCGTGAGCACGACCCCGGTGCCGAGCAGGAGCACGATGGTCGGCCATCCCCAGACATAGCCGTTGAGCCAGCCGTTGGCAGCGGCGATTGCGTCGAGCATGCGCAGAGGGTACGCATTCTGCGCCGCCCCTGTCGCGCGAAAACTGGGCGCCAGGGCCGGCACACGACAAGGACGGAGGATCGAGGAGGGAGGACGGAGGTAGGTTCGAGGTGGGCAAGGACGAAGGATGAAGGTCGGCCGGAGCGCCTCGGTCCTCCTCCGTCCTCCTCTACCCTTTTCTCCTCCGTCCTACCTCCCTCCTCGTTCCTCGGTCCTCCGTCCTCGCCCGGGGGGTACACTCGAACGCCTCGATGAATCCCTGGGAGACGATCGGAGACGCCACCACGCCCGACGGCACGCGCATCACGCTGCGTCGGCGTGGCCACGAGTTCCTGCTGCTGGCCGACGGTCGCAGCCTGATGCCGAGTACCATCACCGGCTCGGAGGAGGCGCTGGCGACGATCGGGTGCCGGCACCTCAAGACCAGGCGCGAGGCACGCGTCCTGATCGGGGGGCTCGGCATGGGGTTCACCGTGCGCGCCGCGCTCGACGTGCTGCCGGCCGATGCCACCGTGGTCGTTGCCGAGCTGGTGCCGGAGGTCCTTGCCTGGAACCAGCAGTACCTGGGTCATCTCGCGAAGGAGCCGCTGGCCGACACGCGGGTCCGCGTCGAGATTGGTGACGCCCTGCACGTGCTCCGCACGGTCACGCCGGGATTCGATGCCGTGCTGCTCGACGTCGACAACGGGCCGGCCGAGTTCGCCGCCGAGGGCAATGACGCCCTCTACGGGCGTGCCGGCCTGTATTCGATTCGCCAGGCGCTGCGGCCCGGCGGCGTGCTGGCCGTCTGGTCGGCCTGGGAGGATCGCCGCTTCGCCCGACGACTCGACTCCCTGGGCTATGCCGTCACGCTCGAGCGGGTGCGCAGCCATGGGCGGCGAGGCGCCCGGCACTTCATCTACCGCGCCGTGCCGCGCGGCTGACGTCCGGCGTCAGGACGCGCCCACGGCCCCGGGACTGGCCGCCGCCACGCCGCAGCCCGTAGCGGACATTTGCCGGCGCGGTGGGGAATTTGCCACCGCCCTGCCGGCAGCCGCCGTCGCGCACGGGCCAGCCATGGCCAGTTTTCTCCAGAGATCTCGTGAGATGCCGCCAGCGCCGGACGGCGCCGGGAACCCGGCACATGGCCTGCAGACGTCGAGCCGGAGGCGATCGACATGCGCCGATTCACGACCCGCCAGCGACTGATCACGATGACGGCGCTCGGGGCAACCCTGCTCGGAGGCCTGACGGTCCTGCGGCTGGACGCACAGACCACCGACCGCCGCAACCCCGTCCGCGCCGCGTACATGCGCGCCCACTTCAATCAGGTGCTCTCGATGCACGACGCCGTCGCCCGCGGCGACCTGGCCGAGGCGAAGAAGCAGGCCGCTGCCCTGGCCACCGACGGCCCGAACGTGCCGATGCCGCCAGGCGCCGAAGCCTTCCATGGCGCCCTGACCCAAGCGGCACGCGACGCCGCCAACGCCGCCACGCTGGCCGACGCGGCCCAGGCGACGGCCACCATGCTCGGCACCTGCGGGCAGTGCCACAAGGCCAACAGCGTGCGGGCGACCGTCCCGCCGGGCAAGGACATCGTGATCGGCGGGCTGGTCGGCCACATGCTCCTCCACCAGAAGGGCGCCGACGACCTCCTCGAAGGCCTCGTCGCCCCGTCGGAGACGCAGTGGGTCGAAGGGGTCCGCATCTTCGCCAGTCCGAAGCTCGAGGCCGAGCACGTCCCCGGGAAGATACGCAAGACGATGGCGCACGGCGAGACGGAACTGGCCGTGCTGGCCGGGCATGCGGCGCAGGCGCACCGGACCCGCGATCGCACCGAGATCTACGGGCAAGTGCTGACGACCTGCGGCACCTGCCACCGCGGTCATTCGCGCTTTGCCGGCCCGGACCGTCGCTGACCTGCCGTCAGTACAGCAGCCGCGCCTTGATCGTCCCGTCCAGCGCCGCGAGTTCGCGGCGCAGGGCGGGCGTGTCGGCATCGGGGTCGGTATCGACGTCGATCACGACGTAGCCGATGCTCTGGCTCGTCTGCAGGTACTGCGCCGCCACGTTGACGCGATGCCCGGAGAACACGTCGTTGATGCGCGACAGCATGCCGGGCCGATTGTGGTGGATGTGCAGCAGCCGGTGCTTGCCCGGATGGCCGGGCAAGGTCACTTCCGGGAAGTTCACCGCCGACAGCGTGGTGCCGTTGTTGCTGTAGGTCAGCAGCTTCTCGGCGACCTCCAGGCCGATCGCTTCCTGCGCCTCTGCCGTGCTGCCGCCGATGTGCGGCGTCAGCAGCACGTTGTCGAGCCCGCGCAACGGCGACCGGAACTCGTCGGTGTTGGACTCGGGTTCGTGCGGGAACACGTCGAGCGCCGCGCCGCCGAGATGACCGCTGCGCAAGGCGTCGGCGAGGGCCTCGATGTCGACCACCGTGCCGCGTGAGGCATTGATCAGGTGCCCGCCGGGCTTCATCATCCGCAGTTGGTCCGCGCCGATCAGTCCCTGCGTCTGGGCGGTTTCCGGCACGTGCAGGGTCACGACGTCAGCAGCCCCGAGCAGGCCGTCGAGCGACCGCACGGGCTGCGCGTTGCCCAGCGCGAGTTTGGTGACGATGTCGTAGTAGACGACGCGCATGCCCAGCGATTCGGCCAGCACGCCGACCTGGGTGCCGATGTGGCCGTAGCCGACGATCCCCAGCGTCTTGCCCCGCACCTCGTACGACCCGGCCGGTGACTTGTCCCACTCGCCGCGATGCGCACGAGCGTTGCGCCGCGGCACGCCGCGCAGCAGCATCACGATCTCGGCGATCACCAGTTCGGCCACGCTGCGCGTGTTGGAGAACGGCGCGTTGAACACCGGCACCCCGAGGGTCTCCGCGGCGCGCAGGTCGATCTGGTTGGTGCCGATGCAGAAGGCCCCGATGGCGATGAGCTTGGGCGCGGCGGCGAGGATCTCCGCGGTCAGTTGCGTGCGCGACCGGATTCCGAGCACATGCGCGTCGGCGATGGCGTCCTTGAGATCCTGGCCATCGAGCGCGCGCGGGTGCTGCTGGATGCTGGTGTAGCCGTCGGCCCGCAGCGCCTCCACGGCGCTCTGGTGCACCGATTCGAGCAGCACGACCTTGATGAGGGACTTGTCGTACGAAATCTGCGAGGACGCCGGCGCCACAGCCATCCCGGGATCGTCGCAGGGCGCACCGCGCCGTGTCAAAGCCATGACACAGGTCGGCCGCCGCCTCGCCTAGGGGACGGGCGCGTACGACACGAAGGCGAACCTCGTGCTGTCGGGCGACCAGGAGGGGACGTTGAGGGTGCCCTGCCCGCCGAAGACGGGAAACAGCACGCGCGGCGTCGCCTGCGGGACGCCGAGCGGCAGCAGGCGCAGCACGACGTCCTTGTGCGCCGGATGGCCCTCGATGGTCGCGTCGAAGGACACGAAGACCAGCCACCTGCCGTCCGGTGAGGGATGGGGGAACCAGTCGCCGTACTGCGGGTCGACGGTCACCTGCTGCTGGTTCGAGCCGTCGGGCCGCATCCGCCAGATGCGCATCGCCCCGGTGCGGACCGAGTTGAAGTAGATCCACTGCCCGTCCGGCGAATAGTCCGGGCCGTCGTCCAGGCCGGGCGCCGTGGTCAGCCGGGTCTCCGGGCCGCCGTCGACGGGCATCGTGTAGATGTCGAAGTCCCCGTTGCGGTTGCCGACGTAGGCCAGCGTCCGCCCGTCCGGGGACCAGCCATGCCAGTAGGACGGCGTCTGCGGCGTCAGGAGGCGCGGTGTGCCGCCGGTCGCGGCCACGACGTACACGGACGACGACGGGCGGCAACTGATGGCGAGCAGACGGCCGTCCGGCGAGTACCCGTGGTCGTTGTTGCAGCCCTCGACGGCCCCGAGGTCCAGCTTCTCGAGCGCACCTCCCTCGACGGGCACCCGGTACAGCGCGCCCTGCTGGTTGATCAGGAGGTGTCGGCCGTCACGCGACCAGTTCGGGGCCTCGAAGCGGATCGGGCCCCGATGGACGACTCGCCGGGTGCCGGTCGCGACGTCGACGATCTCGAGGCGGCTTTCGTAGGCGGGCGCCGAACGCGCCGCAGGAGGGACGGGCGTGGGAGGCGTGAGCGGTTGCGCTGCCACGTGAAGCGGCAGCGCAACGCAGAGCGACGCGAGGAGGCGAGGCAGCATGCCTGCGCATCCTATCCGACCAACGAACTCAGGCGACGCGACGACGGCGCGCGACGACCGCGGCGACGCCGAGACCAGCCAGCGTCAGGGTCATGGGCTCCGGCACGGCGTTCAGGGGGGCGACGACCTCGTAGAAGTTCTCCCCGAGCAGGGCGTGTGCGCTCGCGGTCGGGTGCACCTCGTCCCAGAACAGGTAGGACGCCGGCGTGGCGCACTGGAACGTCGGCCCCGCGACCGCGAGCGGAAAGCCCTGGTAGCACTCGTCGTCCACGTTCGTGAAGCCGTAGTTGGACGGGTCGGCCACGACCTTGTTGAAGTACTCCGCCGTGTCGAAGGTCAGCAGTTCGATGCCTGGCAGCATGCCCGGTCCAGAGAGCCGCTGGGCCAGCTGAGCGTTGAAGTAGCTCGTCAGCGGTCCCAGCGCCGGATCGCCACCAGGCACCAGGCTCAGATCCGGAAGATTGGGCACGAAGAATCGCCGAGCCCCAGCCGCGTACAGGGCCCAGATCATGTCCTGGACGTTCTCGGTCGCGTCATCGGCGGTATCGATCGAGGGGGCCATGAACAGGTCGTTGGCGCCGCCCCAGATGAAGAACAGCGCGTCCGGGTCGATCGGCCCCGTGAGCGTGGACAGGAACAGCGGCAACTGCGCGTTGAACATACCCGTCGCCACCGGCATCGTGATGCCGTAGGTCGAGACGATGTTGTCGGGACCATCGGGCACGGCCGGATCGTTCGATCGGGGCACGGGTCCGGTGGCTGCGCCGATGACCGCGTAGTTGTTTCCGCCCACGACCGGCGTCAACGCCGGCGTCAGGGGAAGACCCAGTTGCGCGGCCAGCACTTCGGCCGCCGTGAGTCCGTTGGTCGCGCGGCCGGGGGCGTAGGGGGCGTTGGGCACCGAGATGCCCAGCGTGGCGCCAATCAACGACAGATTGCCGTTGTCGGACAGGCTGTCGCCGAAGACGTACAGCGCGCTGATCGGACCAGCGGCAGCTGGCGTGGCGCTCACCACGAGGGTGGCGGCAAGGAGCAGGGGCGTGAGTCGCATTGCCCCCTTGGACGCCTCGACGGCGAAACGGATCCCGAACCGGGATCGGTTTACAGATCTGCGTCAGGCCATCGCGAGGAACTGCACCTTCGGGTTCTCCCGCTCACAGAACTGCAAGTCCCACTCGGACGGAAACAGCAGCACCCGTCGCCCGGCGCGGTCCGTGGTGGACATCACGTTGTTGGGCAACGTCAGGCGGGTGTTGGCGTCGGCCTGCACCCAGCGCGCCGCGACATAGGACAGCTTCTCGGTGCGGCACGCGACGCCGTACTCCTCGCGCATCCGGGCCTCGATGATGTCGAACTGCAGCGCGCCCACGACGCCGAGGATCGGGTAGCGTGCCCCATGCACCGGGAAGACCACCTGCATCAGGCCCTCTTCCTCCAGCTGCCGCACACCATCGTCGAACTGCTTGAAGCGGACGTCCTGCAGCTTCAGCGCGCCGAAGTGCTCGGCCGGGAAATGCGGGATCGGCGGGTACACCACCGGCACGCCGGCGTAGAGCGTGTCGCCGATGCCGAAGCGACCCGGGTTCACGAGGCCGACGACATCCCCCGGGAACGCCTCTTCGATGGTCTCGCGGTCCCGGCCGAAGAACCGGCTCGGTCGCGACAGCCGCACCGGGGCCTGCAGCCGCGTGTTGACCACCTGCATGTCCTTGGTGAGCACGCCGGAACACACGCGGACGAACGCTACCCGGTCGCGGTGCTTCGGGTTCATGTTCGCCTGAATCTTGAAGACGAAGCCGCTGAAGTCCGGGCGCAGCGGGTCGATCGGCGTGCCGTCCTCGGCCGGCCGTGCCTGCGGGCAGGGCGCGTACTGCACGAGGGCCTCGAGGAAGGACTCCAGGCCGAAGTTGGTCAGTGCGCTGCCGAAGAACACGGGCGTCTGGCGCGCCGCACGGTAGGCGTCCAGATCGAAGTGTGTGCCGGCAGCCTCGAGCAGGTGCACCCCCTCGAGCAGTTCGTCGCGCGCCTGCTCCCCGATCAGGTCGACCAGGTGCGGGTCGTCGGCACCGGTCACCGTGACGGGCGCCCGCCGGGCGCTCCGGGCGATGCGCTCGTAGAACAGCACCTGCTGCCGGCGCAGGTCGTAGACGCCCTTGAAGCGATCGCCGGTGCCGATCGGCCAGTTCATCGGCGCGGCCGAGACCCCCAGCACGCGCTCGATCTCGTCGAGAAGGTCGAGCGGATCGCGGCCCGGCAGGTCCAGCTTGTTCACGAACGTGAGCATCGGCAGCTTGCGCCGACTGGCCACCTCGAACAGCTTGCGCGTCTGCGTCTCGATGCCCTTGGCGGCATCGATCACCATCACGACGCTGTCGGCCGCCAGCAGCGTGCGGTACGTGTCCTCGCTGAAGTCCTTGTGCCCCGGGGTGTCCAGCAGCGTGACGCGGCAGCCGTGCAGCTCGAACTCCAGCGCCGCCGACGTGATGGAGATGCCGCGCTCGCGCTCGATGTCCATCCAGTCGGAGACCACGGCGCGCTGCGAGGCCCGGCCCTTGACCGCGCCGGCCAGCTCGATGGCCCCGGCGTAGAGCAGGGTCTTCTCGGTGAGGGTGGTCTTGCCCGCGTCAGGGTGGGAGATGATCGCGAACGTGCGCCGGCGCTCCACTTCGCGCCGCAGCGCCTCTGACACGGCCGGACCCGTAGAAGACATCCGCACATTGTACCGGGTACCGTATGGCAGTCGGTCGCCAGCTCGGCCCGTCGTCCAGGTCTCTTCCCTCTTCCGGAGGTTCGTCGCATGCGTCAGCTTCGTTCGGTCTGTCTCGCGGGTCTCGTGGTCGTTGCTGCCGGAGGCGTGGCGCTCCGGGCGCAGTCGGCGTCCCCGGCAGGGCGCGCCGGCGCGGCCGCCGTCCCGCCGGCCGCCGATGCCCGCATGGCGCGCATCAAGGCTGCCGTGGCGGCCGAGGTCAGGTCGCCCGCGATGTTCGACCTCGGCCAGCAGATGAACGACATGGTGTTCAGCTTCGCCGAGTTGGGCTTCCAGGAAGTGGAAACCGCGAAGTACCTGACCGGCATCCTCGAGAAGGAAGGCTTCACCATCGAGCGGGGCGTCGGCGGCATCCCGACGGCCTGGGTGGCCCGGTGGGGATCCGGCAGCCCGGTCATCGCCCTCGGCTCGGATGTCGACTGCATCCCGCAGGCCTCACAGAAGCCTGGCGTCGCCTATCGCGACCCGATCGTCGACGGCGCCCCCGGACACGGCGAGGGCCACAACTCCGGCACCCCCCTCAACATCGTCGCGGCCATCGCCGCGAAGCGGGCGATGACGCGCGAGAAGCTGACCGGCACGCTGGTGATCTGGCCGGGCATCGCCGAGGAGCAGTTGGGGACCAAGGCGTACTACGTGCGCGCCGGGTTGTTCACGGACGTCGACGTCGTGCTCTACAACCACGTCGGGACCAATCTCGCCACCGGTTGGGGCGACAGCCGGATGAGCGGCCTCATCTCGGTCGAGTACACGTTCACGGGGGAATCGGCGCACAGCGCCGGCGCGCCGTGGCGGGGCAAGTCGGCGCTCGACGCCGTGGAGTTGATGAACGCCGGCTGGAACGCCCGCCGCGAGCACCTGCGCCTGCAGCAGCGGTCGCACTATGTGATCACCAACGGCGGCGACCAGCCCAACGTGGTCCCGCGCAACGCCAGCGTCTGGTACTACTTCCGCGAGACGGACTACGACGGCATCAAGCGCATGTGGAGCATCGGCGACAAGATGGCCGACGGTGCGGCGCTGATGACCGACACCACGGTGACGTCGCGGGTGCTCGGGTCGGCGTGGCCGAGCCACATGAACAAGGCGCTCGCCGAGACGATGTACGCCAACATCCAGGCGGTGGGCCTGCCGACCTGGAGCGAGGCGGACGTGACCCTCGCGAAGGCGACGCAGACGGAGCTGGGCGTGCCGGTGGTGGGTCTGGCGACGACGATTCCCCCGCTCTCCGGCCAGGAGGCGATCCCCGACGACGACAAGCGTGGCGGCGGGTCGGACGACATCGGCGACATCTCGTGGACCGTCCCGACGGTCTCGCTGAGCTACCCGGCCAACTTCCAGGCCGGTCCCGGCCACAACTGGGCCAACGCGATCCCGATGGCCACGCCCATCGCCCACAAGGGCGTCAACGCCGGCGCGCAGGTGCAGGCCCTCACGGTGATCGACCTGCTGCTGCAGCCGGCCGTGGTGACCGCCGCGAAGGACTACTTCACCAACGTGCAGACGAAGGCGCGCACGTACATGCCACTGATTCGGCCGCAGGACACGCCGGCGACGCACCTGAACCAGGGGATTCAGGACAAGTACCGGCCGGCACTGCAGAAGTTCTATTACGACCCGACGAAGTACAAGACGTACCTGGAGCAGCTCGGCATCACGTATCCGACGGTGCGCACGAAGACGCCGTAGGGGCCAGGTCGTCGACTCGGCGTGGCGGTCGGCACCCTAGCCACGTCGAGTCGCCTGCGACGGGCCCGCCAGGAGCGCGGCCAGGTCGTCGAGCGTCGTGACGACGTGGGTCGGCGATTGCCGCTCGAGCGCCTCGCGCGTGGCGTAGCCCCACGTCACGGCCACCGACGCGATCCCGGCCGCGGTGGCGGCCTCGATGTCACGCCCCTCGTCCCCGATGCCGACCGCCCGCTCGGGTGGCACCCCCGCCCGGCGGACGACGCGCCTGAACTTGGCGGCCTTGCCGAAGAGGGCCGCGCCACACGCGAAGTCACTGACCAACCCGCACAGGTCGGGTCCGAGCACCTGTCGGATGACGTCCTCTCCGTTGGAACTCACGACCGCCACGCGGATGCCGGCCGCATCGAGGTCTCGCAACAGGGGCTCGACCCCGGCAAACAGGGTGATGCGATCGGCCTGGGCCAGGGCCACCTGGCGCATGTGCGTCGCGATGCGAGGCAGTTGCCACAGCGTGACGCCCATCGCCGCCATCACGGCGCGGTTGTCCTGCCCACGCAGCGCGGCGGCTTCTTCGGCCGTCAGGCGACGGTAGCCGAAGCGGTCGGCCGCGGCGACGATGGCCTCGCCCATCAACTGCCAGCTGTCGGCCAGTGTCCCGTCGAAATCGAAGATGGCGAGGGTGTATCGAACCATGAGACGGTGGGGCGCGATTGCAGCCGGGGCGGCGTCCGCCGATTGCCCGGGAGTGGGCACCATTCTCCACGATCGCCGTCCCGCCACCGACGCCGACGACCTGATCACGCTGGTCGAGGAGACGTTCGTCCAGGCGCAGCGCGTGTTCGGCCAGGCCATGGCCCGCCAGTACCTGCGTCTGCGCGAAGAAGACTTCTACTGCCATCTCGAAGCCCTGGGCCTCGAGGACCGGGTGCCGGCCGCTCGCGCGGTCTACGCGCAGTTCTGGCGCCTCCACGCCGACGTGTGACGGGCGAGCCGGTGATTCCCCGGAACGCAGCAAGGGCCGGTGCACGCGAAGTGCCCGGCCCTTGATCCTGCGGACGACGTCCGCCGCGACGCGCTCGAGTCGGCCTAGTTGGCCTTCGCCTGCGCGACGAGCAACCCGAGCAGGCGCGTGTACTCCTGCTCGGCCGCGGTGAACGCGCCGGTGTACTCCTCTTCCTTCAGCTTCGCCTTGCGCCACAGTCCGTCGAACGTGGTCGTGCGGCCACCCATCGTCACGACGTCGGGGCCCTGGTTCTTCGCCGGCTTCACGGCGAGCCCGTTGGCGAGCAGGTCTTCGATGACGACCTTGCCGTCGGGAATCGAGGCGGCCTGCAGATCCTGATACGCCTCCTGGTACTTCTTCGTGAGCACGCGCTCACGCAACAGCACGGGAGCCGAGTACGCCGCCGACACGACCAGCAGCTGCAGTTCGGGCAGCAGCATCGCCGCCACGAAGCGCGTGTTGTTGGTCGGGTCCTCGGCCGCGATGAAGCGCGGTCCGGGGCCATTGGCCTTCGCGCCCAACAACGTCGCGAGTTCCTTCACCGGTGCTGCCGTCCCTGCCGCCGGCTGCGCCGACGCGCCGCTCGCCTGAGCGAGTGCCGCGACCACGACCGCTGCCGCCATCCGACTGCCCCACTGATTCATCAACCGAAGTCCTCCGAGGGAGGGCGCGCATGCGCGCCAGAGAGACTGCCCGTCAGCCGATGAAGAGCGCGTCGTCCTCGTCGCCGCCGGTGGCCGGGCGACGACGACTGGTGCTGCCCTTCCTGATCGACCCGACCGCGGCCCTGAGAGCCGAGGCCAGCGCCATGCCCTCTCGAGCTGGAGCGACGACCGCATTCTGCACCACTGCGAGCGTCTGATCCACCCGCTGAGCGGCCGACGTGAACGCGACGTCGGCCTTCTCGGCCTGCTGGACGGCGAGGGCGGACAGCCGGGCGGCGTCGGCGCCGATGACCGTGAGCCGGTCGACCAGCGGCTGCACCTGCTGCTGGACCTGCTGCTCGACGCGGGAGACCCGGGCCTGGATCTTCCGGGCAGCGATGGCCCCGGCGACGATGGCCCCGACCTGGGTGAGGGCCATGACGAGCGTCGAGATGGCGATGATGGCGAGCCAGAGATTGGAGGAATCGTTCATGGGCGTGAGGGCCGTCAGAAGATGCTGACCTTGACGTTCAGGTACTTCTTGGGGTCCTTCTTGATCTCGGCCAGCAGGCCCCGCAGCTCTGCCACGGCGCCGTTCATGTTGTCGTACAGCTGCTTGTCCTGCAGCAACTGCCCCGCGGTGCCCTGCCCGGAGTTCAGGGTGGTCACGAGCGTGTCCATGCGCTGCACGACGGAGTCGAGCCGATTATAGAGCCCGTTGTCGGTCAGCAGCTTGCCGGCCGTGCCGTCGCCGTTCCTGAGCCCCGTCGTGACCGCCCGCAGGTTGTCGGTCGTCGTCGTCAGCGATTTGGCCAGCGCGTCGTCGTTGAGCAGCGTGCCGAGCGAGCCCTTGCCAGCCGCGATGTTCGACGTCACCGTGTCGAGGTTCGCCAGCGCCCGCTCGAGGTTCTTCGCAGCCGCCTGGTTGTTGAGCAGCGTCCCGGCCGGCCCCTTGGCCTGCTGGATCGACAGGATGACGTCCTCGGTCGACTTCACCATCGCGCTCAGCTGGTCGTACAGCTCGTCCTGGGTGAAGAGCTTGCCCACGGTGCCCTTGCCCGCGCGCAGGTCCTCGATCAGCGCTGCCGCCTGCCCGAGCGTCGCGGTGGCGTTCTCGGCCACGTCGGCAATCTGCCCCGGCGTCTTGATCGCGCGAATGTAGGACCAGTCCTCGAGCGGGGTGCCCGCGGTGGACGCGGTGATGTCCACGGCGCCTTCGCCGAGCAGGCTCACCGAGCCGACCTGGGCCACGGAGCGCTCCGTGATGCGATTGGCCACGTCGGGGTTGATGCGCATCACCACCTCGACGACCGCCCCGTCGAGGTACACGTCGTCGACCGCGCCGACGTTGACGCCGGCGAGGCGCACCACCGACCCCGACTGCAGGCCGCCGGCGTTCGGGAAGCGGGTTTTCAGGTGATAGCGGCCGGAGAACAGCCCGGCGTCGCCGCCGACCGCGAAGATCAGCATCGTGGCCAGCACGAAGGCGGCCACGGCGAGAATGCCGATCTTCAGTTGGGACCAGGCGAGAGTGCGGGTACGTGGCATCGAATCAACTCAGGAAGAGCTGCAGGTACGGGTCGTTGTTGGCGCGCAGTTCGGAGGCCGTGCCTTCGAAGGCGATCAGGCCGTCACGCAGCATGACGAACTCGGTCTGGGCCAGCTTCTCGGGAGACGCAGGGACAATCTGGACCTTGCCGTCGGGGCCGCGCACGGCCATCCGCTCGGCGACCCAGAAGGCATCGCGCAGTTGGTGCGTGACCACCAGGGAGCTGACGCCCTCGATGTCGCGCAGTTTGACGATCTCGTCGTCGATGGTGATCGACGTGATCGGGTCCAGCCCGGTCGTCGGCTCGTCGTAGAGCAGGATGCGGGGCTGGAACGTCATCGCCCGGGCGATGGCGACGCGACGCCGCTGCCCGCCCGACAGCTGCGAGGGCATCTTGTCGATGTGCTCCTCGAGCTCGACCCAGCCGAGCACTTCCTCGACGCGCCGATGGACGTCGTTCAGGTCCATGTCGCTCTCTTCGTACAGCTTGTAGCCGACGTTCTCGCGGACCGACAGCGAGTCGAAGAGCGCGCCCTCCTGGAACACCATGCCGACATCGTCGCGCACCTTCATCATGTCGGACTCGCTCAACGTGTCGACGCGGACGCCGTTGACCCAGATCTTGCCGGTCTGCGGCTTGAGCAGCCCCAGGATGAGCTTGAGGATGGTGCTCTTGCCGGCACCGCTCGCGCCCAGGAAGATCTTGGTGAACCCGGCGCGCAGCTCGAAGCTGATGTCCTTGAGGATGACGTTGTCGCCGAACGCCAGGAAGACGCGCTCGAAGACGATGATGGGCTCGCCGGGCGTCTTGACCCGCGACAGGCGACTCTCGAGAGGTGTTGGCGTGCCCATGATCAGTACAGCAGGGAAATCAACAGCTTGGTGATGATGAAGTCGAGGACGAGGACGGCCACCGAGCCGGCGACCACGGCCTGGGTGGTACTCCTGCCGACGCCCTGGGTGCCGCCGGTCGTCCGCATGCCGACGAAGCAGGCGATGCTGACCAGCGCGAAGCCGAGGAACACCGGCTTGATCAGGCCCATCCAGATGTCCTGGATGTAGAGCCCCATCACCACCGAGTTCCAGTAGACGCTCGAGGCCACCCGCAGCTGCGTGACCGTCGTGATCCAGGCGCCGACGATGCCGACGAAGTCCGAGATGACCGTCAGGATCGGCACCATCACGACCCCGGCGATGACGCGCGGCAGCGCCAGCTTGCGGACCGGGTCGGTGCCCAGGGCGCGCAGGGCGTTGAGCTGGTCGGTCACGGCCATGGAGCCGAGCTCCGCGGCGATGCCCGAGCCGACGCGGCCCGTGACCATGAGGGCCGTCAGCACCGGCCCCAGTTCCTTGATCATCGAGGCGCTGATGAGGCGGCCGACCACCGAGCGGGCGCCGAACTGGTCGAGCGTCATGCCCGACTGCAGGGCGAGCACGGCGCCGGTGAAGCCGCCGGTCAGCAGCACCACGGTCAGCGACCCGACGCCCACCGCGTCGAGCTGTTCGACGACGTCGCGGTAGTAGAAGGGTCGGCTGGTCGCGGCGCGTGCCAGCGCGACGCACAGCTTGACGTACTCCTGAACCTCGAAGAAGGCCTTCTTGGCCCAGCCGGTGATGAAGAGTTGCATGGGTTCAGGTGCCGGCGCCCGCGGCGCTCAGGCCCCCGGCGCCTCCACGCCGGCCAGCGCCAGACCAGGCTGGCGAAGAGTCTTGATGCGGTCGCGGAGTGTCGCCGCCTTCTCGAACTCCAGATTCGCCGCGGCCGCACGCATGTCGGCCTCGAGCGAGGTGATGTGGGCGTGCAGCTCGCCTTCCGAGCGGAACGCCAGGCGCGGGTCGCGCTCCACCGGCACGGTCAGGTAATCGTGCTCTTCCACGCCGCCCATGCCATCGTCGATGGCGCGCCGCACGCTGGTCGGCGTGATGCCGTGTGCCTCGTTGTAGGCGACCTGGACGACGCGGCGCCGATTGGTCTCGTCGATGCAGCGGCGCATCGAGTCGGTCATCTTGTCGGCGTAGAAGAGCGCCCGCCCGTTGAGATGCCGCGCCGCGCGGCCGACCGTCTGGATGAGGGACCCGGCCGAGCGCAGGAAGCCCTCCTTGTCGGCGTCGAGCACGGCGACCAGCGACACTTCCGGCAGGTCCAGGCCCTCGCGCAGCAGGTTGATGCCGACCAGCACGTCGAAGGTGCCGCGGCGGAGGTCGCGGAGAATCTCGATGCGCTCCAGCGTGTCGATGTCGCTGTGCAGGTAGCGGACGCGGACGCCGAGCTCGTGGTAGTACTGCGTCAGATCCTCGGCCATCCGCTTGGTGAGCGTGGTCACGAGGACGCGCTCGCCCTGGGCGACGCGCAGGCGGATCTCGCCGAGCAGGTCGTCGACCTGTCCGCGCACCGGCCGGATGTCGATCTCGGGATCGAGCAGTCCCGTCGGCCGCACGATCTGCTCGACCACCACCCCGGCGCAAGCCGTGAGCTCGTAGGGCCCGGGCGTCGCGCTGACGAACACCTGCTGCCCGACCCGCGCCTTCCACTCCTCGAAGTTCAGCGGCCGGTTGTCCATCGCCGACGGCAGGCGGAAGCCGTACTCGACCAGCACTTCCTTGCGGGCGCGGTCACCGGCATACATGCCGCGAATCTGCGGGATGGTCTGGTGGCTCTCGTCGATGATCGTCAGCGCATCGGCCGGCAGGTAGTCGAGCAGCGTCGGCGGCGGGTCGCCCGGCGGACGTCCCGTGAGATGACGGGCGTAGTTCTCGATGCCGTGGCAGTAGCCGATCTCCTGCATCATCGCCAGGTCGAACATCGTCCGCTGGTGCAGGCGCTGGGCTTCGAGCAGCCGGCCTTCCTGTTCGAGCTGCGTGCGTCGCTCCACCAGCTCGGCCTTGATCGTCTCGACGGCCGTCTTCGTGCGGTCGCGCGACGTCACGAAGTGGCTCTTGGGATAGATGGCCACCTTGTCGTGCCGGCGCAACGTGCCGCCGGTCAGCGGATCGATGGTGGACAGCTCGTCGATTTCGTCGCCGAACAGCTCGATGCGGACGGCGTGTTCCTCGTACGACGGATAGACCTCGACCACGTCACCGCGCACGCGGAAGGTGCCGCGCGCGAAGTCGGTGTCGTTGCGCTCGTACTGAATCTCGACCAGCTTGCGCAGGATGGCGTCGCGCCCGATGGCCTGGCCGCGCTCGAGCGGCAACATCAGGCCGTAGTAGGCCTCGGGCGAGCCGAGCCCGTAGATGCACGACACGCTGGAGACGATGATGACGTCGCGCCGTTCGAAGAGGGACCGCGTCGCCGACAGCCGCATGCGGTCGATCTCCTCGTTGATGATCGCTTCCTTCTCGATGTACGAGTCCGTGGCCGGCATGTAGGCCTCGGGCTGGTAGTAGTCGTAGTAGGAGACGAAGTACTCGACGGCGTTGTGCGGGAAGAAGCGCTTGAACTCCTGATAGAGCTGGGCGGCGAGCGTCTTGTTGTGGACCATCACGAGCGCCGGGCGGTTCACCCGGGCGATCGTCTGCGCCATGGTGAACGTCTTGCCCGACCCCGTCACCCCGAGCAGCGTCTGGAAGACGTCGCCGCGGTCGAGCCCACTGACCAGTTCGTCGATGGCCCGTGGCTGGTCGCCTCGGAGCTCGAAGGACGACACCAGCTGGAAGCGATCGTACGTGGATGGCATGTGGGAGAAGGCAGCGTGAATCCTCGCGATCGTACCATCCCCGGCCGGCCGCGCCGCCGCTTACTCCGGGCGGGCGACAACCGGCTCGGGGCGCATCAGGGCGAAGTAGCCCTTGCGCGCCCGAATCCTGGCGGCCTTCAGGTCCGGCCGGTTGAGTCGGACGTCGAGCTTGCGCCAGCGGCCGTCGTTGGCCTGATTGCTGGAGATGTACCCGATGAGGTACCGGCTGTCGACGTCGGCCTGCACCTGGGCGTAGGCCTGGTCGATGTCCTTCTTGTTGGCCGGGAAGAACGCGAGGCCGCCCGTCGCTTCGGCGATCTGGGTCAGGCGCATGCGCTGCTCCAGCTTCTCCCGCGCACTCTGCTGCTCGAGGAACCCGACGATGTAGACGGTCACGTCGGAGGCCTTGAGCGCCGTCAGCGCATCCGAGAACGACATGACGCTGCGGGTGTCGCCGCCGTCGGTGTAGGCGACCATGACCTTCTCGCCGGCCTGGTGCGACGTGCCGTCGAGGTAGACACCGAGCGCGTCGTACAGGGCCGTCCAGCCATCCGGCTTGCGGTTGCGCAGCCGTTCGACGAAGCGCGGGAAATCGGCCTGCCCGAACTGCGCCACGCGCACCTCGGTGTCGAAATCGACCAGGGTGATGTCCTCGGCCCGCTGCAGGAGGTTGCAGAACTTGACGGCGGCGCTGCGTGCCATCGCCAGATCGACCGACATGCTGCCGGAGGTGTCGAACAGCAGGCCGATGTGCAGGGGTGGGCGCTCGGCCTCCTCCTGCCCACCGGCCGTGAAGAGCTGCAGGGCCTGGGGGGTGCCGTCCTCGAGGACCGTGAAGTCCTCGCGTGCCAGGGTGGGGACGCTCTGCCCCGCCTTGTCGACGACTGCGACGCCGAGGCGCACCGTCTCGACGCCGGAGCGAAAGACCTGCTGGGCTGTGGCTGGCTGCGCACTGACCGTGATCAGGAGCGCGGCCGCCGTGACGAGACGCGTCATGGCCATCCCCCCGTGACGAGGCCGCCGGCGCGCGGGAGGGCCTCCCCGCCGCATCCGGATCCGGCCATGCTGGAAACCCGCTCAGGATACACCTTCAAGAACCGGGACCCCATTGCCGATCGTCGGAAGAGTATAATCGTGGTTTGGCCCGTGGGGGTCGCCTCCCGCAGGCTCCCACACACGCCCATGAAGTGCCTGGCCGTCTGTCAGAACGAACTCGTGATGCGCACCCTGCAGGGGGTGCTCAGTCCGACCTTCGACGTCGAGTTCCTCGTCGAAAGCCGCCCGCTCGCCCGGAGGCTGGCCGACGAGGGCCTCAAGGTCACGGTCACCGACTGCTCACGCTGTGACTCGTACGTCAAGGTCGACCTCACCCCCAGCACCTGCGTCATCGTCGAGGACACCGGGAAACGGAGCCTGAAGCGGCTCATCGGGGCGGTACGCGACGCCGGGGGCACCTTGACCTACGTCATCTCGACCGGGCCGAGTACCCGGCGAGCCGACGAGGCCAAGACCGCGTTCCCCGACATCTTCACGCTGACCCTCGCCGAACTGCTCGCCCCCCAACTGCACGCCGAACTCGAACGCAGCGTCTCCCGCGCCCGCGTCCTCCAGTACCAACGCTATTTTGCCGACGCCGACCGCGTCCTCATCCTGCTGCACAACGAGCCGGACCCGGATGCGATGGCCAGCGGCCTGGCCCTGCGCAACCTGCTGCGCCGGACCAAGACCACCGCCATCATCGGCGCGGTGCAGGGCGTCAGCCGGCCCGAGAACGTGCGCATGGCCCACCTGCTCGACATCCACGTCGAGAAGGTGACGCCGGAGCAGTTCGCGAGCTTCGATCGGGTGGCCACCGTGGACGTGCAGCCGCACTACTTCAGCGGTCAGCTGCCCCACGTCGACCTCGTGGTGGACCACCATCCGGAGCAACCCGGGTACAGCGCCGTCTTCAAGGACATCCGGGCCGACTACGGCTCGACGAGCACGATCCTCACCGAGCACCTGCGCGCCGTGGACATGAACGTGTCCGAACGGGTCGCCACCGCGATGCTCTACGCGATCAAGTCCGATACGCTGTTCTTCGCGCGCCACACCAACCGGCAGGATCTCGACGCCTTCACGTACCTGTATCCGCTGGCCGACGCCGCGCTGATCCGCAAGATGGAAGGCGCCGACATCACCCTCGAGCGCCTGCAGACCGTGGTCAAGGGGCTGGCCGACAGCGACCTGCGCGGCGACCTGTTCTTCGCCAGCCTGGGCCCGGTGCCCCGCGAGGACTTCATCACCTACACCGCCGACTTCTTCCTGCAGCTGGAAGAGACCAAGTGGACCTTCGTCACCGGCATCGTCAAGGATGCGCTCGTGCTGTCGGTGCGCAACCTCGGCTACTCGCGCAACGCCGGCGAGTTCGTCCGCAAGTACTTCGGCGAGATCGGCAGCGCCGGCGGCCACCGGGCCATGGCCAAGGCCGTGGTGCCGCTGCAGGCCTTCGCCGAGCGCCACGGGGCGCGGACCCCCAAGCAAATCAATGCGGCGATCGCCGCGATGGCCGAGCAGTTCATGCACGACACGGCCAGCGCCCGCAAGGACGACAAGGCGTCCACCGCCCTGGTGCCGACGACGTCCTGAGCAAGAATTCAGGCGGGCTTCGCTGATCTTCAAAATGCAGAATGAAGTGCAGGTCCGAGCAACGCCACGCTCCGCAGCGGGCGTTGAGCAATGCAGGCTCACTTCGCTGACCTTCAGAATGCAGAATGAAGCGCAGGTCCGAGCGACGCCACGCTCCGCAGCGGGCGTTGAGCAATGCAGGCGGGCTTCGCTGACCTTCAGAATGCAGAATGAAGCGCAGGTCCGAGCAACGCCACGTTCCGCAGCGGGCGTTGAGCAATGCAGGCGGGCTTCGCTGACCTTCAGAATGCAGAATGAAGCGCAGGTCCGAACAGCGCCGCGCTGCGCGGGAGACAACTCCGACAGCGGCTGTGCGGACGTCTGGCGTTGCCCGCCCCGCCCAGCATTCTGAATTCTGGTCCTTCCGGGAATGACGTGGGCAGCTCGGGCCGGCTGCGCGGGCCACTCGGCGGGTGAGCGGCCTGCTCGCCGGCCTTGCGCCGAGCCAGACGGTGGCGTTGAACCGCTGGATGCAGGACACCACGCTCTTCGAAACGATCCTCGGGTTGCAGGCGCCGTGGCCCATCGCGCGGGTAGCGCTGGACACCTCCGGTGAGCGGGTGGCTCTCTGGGTCGAGCACGCGGCAGACGCCGCGTGGGCCTGCCCGGAGTGCCAGCAGCCGTGCGCCGGCCACGGCCATGCCGAGGAGCGCGTCTGGCGCCACTTGGATACTCTGGCTCTACAGCGAGGAGCGACTCCCGGCCGAGCGCACCGCCGCCTTCGCCGCGTTGCAGACCCAGCACCTGAACGTCGGCCGCGCCTGGGCCATCAAAGAGCTGCTGCGCGACCTCTGGACCTACCGCCAGGGGGACACCGTCCGTCGTTTCTTTGCCCGGTGGCATGGGTGGGCCATCTGCTCACGCCTGGAGCCGGTCAAGCAGGTCGCCCGCATGCTGCACCGTCACCTGGACGGTGTGCTGCGGTACGTCACGCACCCCATTACCAACGGGGTCGCTGAAGGGCTCAACAGCAAGATCCTGAGCATCAAGCGCAAGGCCGGCGGCTTCCGCAACGCCCAACACTTCACCACCGCCATCTACTTTCACTGCGGTGGGCTCGACCTCTACCCACGCTGATCCCGGAAGAGGCTGAATTCTGCATGTCGGCGATGTGCGCCTGAATTACTTCAGGCAGCGCCGCGCTCCGCACGCGGCGACGTCGACGACTGCTGTGCGGCCGCCTGGCGTTGCCCGCCCCGCTCTGCATTCTGGACTTTGAATGTCGGCGACGTGCGCCTGAATTACTTCAGGCAGCGCCGCGCTCCGCACGCGGCGACGTCGACGACTACTGTGCGGCAGCCTGGCGTTGTCCGCCCCGCACTGCATTCTGAATTATGAATGTCGGCGACGTGCGCCTGAATTACTTCAGTGCCTGATCCACGTCCGCGATGAGGTCGTCGAGCGTCTCGATGCCGACCGACAGGCGCACCATGCCTGGCGTGACATCGGCCCGCGCCAGTTGCTCGTCGGTCCAGCCGTACTGCGACGTCAGCACCGGCAGCCCCGCCAGGCTCTCCACCCCGCCCAGACTCGTGGCGCGCTTGAAGACCTGAAGGCGATCGAAGAACCGGCCAGCCGCCTCGAGGCCCCCGGGCAGCTCGATGGTGACCATGCCGCCGAACCCGCGCATCTGGGCCGCCGCGATACCGTGGTCGGGATGCGATGGCAGGCCCGGGTAGAGCACCCGCGTCAGGCGCCGATCGCCGTCGAACGCCCGCGCCAGCGCGAGGGCATTGGCGTTGTGGCGCTCCATCCGCACCTCGAGCGTCTTGAGACCGCGCCCCACCAGCGAGGCGGCCGCCGGATCCAGCATCGCGCCAATCAGCTTGCGCGCCGGAAGCAGCGCGTCCACGAGCGTCCGAGCCCCCATCACCGCGCCAGCCGTGACGTCGCTGTGCCCGTTGAGGTACTTGGTCACGCTGTGCATCACCAGGTCGACGCCGAGCGTCAGCGGCTGCTGGTTGTACGGCGTGGCGAACGTGTTGTCCATCACCGACCGCACGCTCGCAGCACGGCACGCGCCGGCCAGCCGCGCGATGTCGAGGCACCGCAGCGTGGGATTGATCGGCGACTCGAACCACACCAGCTTCGTCCGCGGGCCGATCGCGGCGGTGGGGTCGCGGAGCGCGTCGAGCTCGAGCAGACGCGCGGTGATGCCGAAGCGCGGCAGGAACGACTGCAGCAGGTGGAAGGTGCCGCCGTAGATCGCGGCGCTGCACAGCACCTCGTCACCGGCGGAGAGCAATCCGAGCATCGTGCTGGCGATCGCGCCCATGCCCGACCCGAAGACCATCGCGGCCTCGGCCTGCTCGGCCTCGGCGAGCTTGGCCTCGAGTGCATGCGTGGACGGGTTGTCGTAGCGCGAATAGAGATACTTCCCCGTCGACCCGTCGATGTACGCCTGCAGGTCGGCCGTCGAGTCGAACAGGAAGGTCGTCGTCTCGTAGATCGGCGTCGTGAGCGGCGCGGCGTGCGGCTGCGCGCCCTCGGCCGTGTGAATCAGGCGGGTCGCCAGACCCGGACGCGTGGTAGGCATGCGATTACGTGAGAGGAAGGTCGTCTACCACCGGCGCAGACGAGGAGGAAGGCGCGGCGGGCTCGAGCCCGTCGGCGCTGCCGCCGACCACCGGCACGATGAACTGCGCATAGGCATCGTCGTAGCCGCGGCGCACCAGTTCACCGAGGACGGCGTGGCGATCGGAACGGGCGTCGTGCACACCGGCCAGGTCGAACGGCCCGAGCGGATTGTGCACGGGCTGTACGTGGTAGACGCTGGTGAAGCGATCGAAGAACGCCGTGGAGGCGTCGCGCACGCTCGCACTCTCGTGTCCGGCGATCGCCTGCCCGAGCCAGGCCCGCGGGTCGGCCCGGCGCGAGGCCAGCCCGTGTGGGCCCGACAGCGGCGATGCCGCGCTCACGAGGATGACCTGCTCGGCGCCCGCGGCCGAGACCTCTTCGAGCAGGCGAACGAGGGCCTCGGGCCGATCTGCCACCAGATGGGTCTCGCCACGCCAGGCCCCCTCGAGCGGGAACGTGATCGGGTGCGGTTCGGCGGCCAGCGGCACGGCGAGGGCGGCACTGAGGCCGTCCATGGCCAGATCGCGCCCCGGCCCCAGCAGGTCGATGACCTCGCTCGCCCGCACGCCATCGGCGTCCTCGGCGAAGAAGCGACGACGCCAGGTGTCCTGGAGGGCGGCGAAGACGAGATCGCGTCGGGTGTCGAGGTCGTGGACGACGAACAGCAACTCGGCCGACCCGGGCTGGCCGAGCCCATCGCCGATCATCTCGACGAATCGCCGACTCAACTCGTGTCGGTCGGCGCTGCGCCCGCCTCCGGAGGCCGGACCGCTCCACAGGGCCTGCGCGAAGTGCCTGACAGCCGGCTGCGCATCCAGGGGGGACCCGAGCGCGATCCACCACGGGCGTCCTTCGACGCGACGGCGGCCACGACTGCGCACGCGCAGGACGTACTCGCCAGCCAGGAACAGCGCGGCGCCGAGCAGCGACAGCACCGCGACGCGCGGGATGACCTGCGCGAACAGCGTGTGGTTGAAGGTCGCCGCGATCGTCTCGACGAAGAGGCCGGCGACACGCCCGTCACGGTCGAGGCCGCTCAGCTGGACGATGTAGGCCAGGGGATACAGCAGCGCGGCGATCACCTGCACCAGCACGGGGATGGCGAGCACGAAGAACGACAGGCTCAGCGCCCACCCGACGACTCGCCACGGCAGGCGCCAGCCGTAGAGACGCGACGCGCGCGGTCCGCTCCAGGCCCCGGAGGGCTGCCAGAGCCGAGTGCCGCCGTCGAGCGCGGCGAGCATCGCACTGGCCACGCCCATGCCACGCCCCGCCACGAGATCGACCTTGACGCCCGCCTCGGCGAGCGCCTTCATCACGCCGGCGTGATAGGCCCCGGCGCTGCCCGTGCCCGTGAAGACGAGCGCGGTGCGCAGCCGGGGCGCATACGGCGTGCCTGGAGCAGCGTCACCGTGCGGGGCGGCGCTAGTCGTGAATGGTGACGAGTTTGATGAGCTCGAAGGAGCGCTGGCCATTGGGGGTGGGCACCGTGACCTCGTCGCCCTCTTCCTTGCCGAGCAGCGCACGGCCGATCGGAGACGCCGTCGAGATCATGCCCTTGGCCGCGTCGGCGTCCTCGGGCATGACGAGCTGATAGACGACGGTCTCGCCGTCCTCGCGCAGGGTCACCGTGGACCCGAACGCGACCTTGCCCGTCGGGATCTTGTCGAGGTTGATCAACGAGATGTCGGCCATGCGCTTCTTGAGCATGCCGATGCGGGCCTGGAGGAAGGTCTGCCGTTCCTTCGCGGCCTGGTACTCCGCATTCTCGCGCAGGTCGCCGAGCTCACGCGCACGCTGGATCTCCTTGGGGAGCTCCGTCTTGAGCTCGCGATCCAGGGCGGAGATCTCGTCTTCGAACTTCCTGAGCAGCTGCGCTTTGACTTCTAGCACGTATGTCGTTCCCGGCGATGGCACGGCGGGATATCGCAAGCGCACCATGCACTTGCGAGTCCGCGTCTGTTGGGCCAACGACGCGGAAATCTTACCATAGGGGTGCACGGCGGACTGCCCGCCTCCGCCATGACCGATCCCACACTCACCAGTCGTCGTCATCCTCTCGTCGCGCGCTGCCGCGACGCCGCCGACGGTCATGCCGATGAGGTCCTCCTCGAAGGACCGCATCTGGTGGCCGACGCCCTCCATGCCGGGGTGGCCATCGCCGTCGTCCTCGTCGCGGAAGGCGCCGACGCGCGTCCGGACGTCGCCGCCATCGTGCAGGACGTCCGCCGACGGGGGCATCTCATCCAGCGCGTCACCCTCGGCGTGCTCGATGCCGCGAGTCCGACCCGCACGCCGGTGGGCATCGTGGCGCTCGCGTCCGTGCCCCTGCGTGACCCGGCGGCGTTGCTGCACCCTGCCCCCGCGCTCGTCACGGTCGCGATCGGCATCCAGGACCCCGGCAATGTCGGCACGCTCATCAGGAGCAGCGAGGCCGCGGGGGCCACGGGGTTCCTCGCGACCGGCGGCACCGCCCACCCGCTCGGCTGGAAGGCGCTGCGCGGCGCAATGGGCAGTTCGCTCCGTCTCCCCGTCGCGCGCGTGGCCGAGACGATGACGGCGCTCGAGGCGCTGCACCACGCCGGCCTGCGGCTCGTCGCCCTGGCTGCCGCTGGCGAGGTCGACCTGCACACCGCCGACCTCGGGGGGCCGCTCGCCGTCTGCGCCGGCGCCGAGGGCGCCGGTCTGCCCGAGGCCGTGCTGGCGATGGCCGACGTCCGGCTGCGCATCCCGATGCACCCGCCGGTCGAGTCGCTCAACGTCGGCGTGGCGACCAGCCTGGTGCTGTTCGAAATCGCGCGACAACGCCGCGCCGCGGCCACGGGCGACGCTGTGGGTAGGGGCGACGCTGTGGGTAGGGCCGGCTCTCCGAGCCGGCCGTCAGGGGAACCCCGGTCATGAGCGAACCGAGCCTGTTCCCGAGCAGCGGCGATCGCCACGACGCGGGCCCGCGCCCCACCGGGCACGTGCCGCTGGCCGACCGCATGCGTCCGCGCACCATCGACGAGATCGTCGGCCAGGAGGCGCTGCTCGCCCCCGGGCGGCCGTTGCGCGAAGCCATCGATCGCGACGTCCTCCAGTCGGTGATCCTGTGGGGACCGCCGGGCACGGGCAAGACCACCCTGGCACGCGCCATCGCCAATGCGACAGCGGCGCGTTACGTGTCGTTCAGCGCCGTGCTGTCGGGCGTCAAGGACGTCAAGCAGGTGATGACCGATGCCGCACTGGCCCGTCAGCGCGACGGCGCTCGCACAGTGGTGTTCGTCGACGAAATCCACCGGTTCAACCGGGCCCAGCAGGACGCCTTCCTCCCCCACGTCGAAGCCGGCGACATCGTCCTCGTCGGGGCCACCACGGAGAATCCCTCGTTCGAGGTCAATGCCGCGCTGCTGTCGCGGTCCAAGGTCTTCGTGCTGGCGTCGCTCACGCCCGAGGCCATCGCCACCATCCTCGAGCGGGCCCTGACCGACGCCGAGCGCGGGCTCGGCGCGGGCGACGTGCAGGTCGAGGACGGGGTGCTCCGCGCCATCGCCGTCCATGCCAACGGCGACGCGCGCAGCGCCCTCAACCTGCTCGAACTGGCGGTCAGCGTGGTACCCGACGCCGCCCCGCGTCTGTTGACCCGCGAGCACCTGTCCCCGCTGGTCGCTCGCCGCACGCTGCGGTACGACAAGGGCGGCGAGGAGCACTTCAACCTCATCTCGGCCCTGCACAAGTCGCTGCGCAACAGCGATCCCGATGCCGCCGTCTACTGGCTCGCCCGCATGCTGGAATCGGGCGAGGACCTGATGTACGTGGCGCGCCGGCTCGTCCGCTTCGCGTCGGAGGACATCGGCAACGCCGACCCGCAGGCCCTGCCCCTCGCCATCGCCGCGCAGCAGGCGGCACACCTGCTCGGCCTGCCCGAGGCCAACACGGCCCTGTCGCAAGCGGCGCTGTACCTGGCCACCGCGCCGAAGAGCAACGCCGTGTACGTCGCCTACAACGAGGCGGCCGACGCCGCCAGGCGCGACGAAGCCGAACCAGTGCCGCTGCACCTGCGCAATGCGCCGACGCGGCTGATGAAGCAGCTCGACTACAGCAAGGGCTACGAGTACGCCCACGATGCGGCCGACGCCGTGACCGGCATGGACTGCCTGCCGCCGGCGCTGCAGGGGCGGCAGTTCTACCGCCCGACCGACCGCGGCTTCGAGAAGGAGATCGCGCGGCGGCTGGAAGGCTGGCGCGAGATCAAGAAGAAGCGTCGAACACCGAACGCCGAACGATGAGGCGGGAGTCGGGAGGCGGGGCGTTCCGTCGTCGTCGCCAGTCGTAGCCGCCGGACTTGTCCGGCGGAGTCGGGGCGGGCCTCGCCGCTACACCCGTCCGGCCAGCACGGTGAGCGGCCAGTCGACATCGACCGGCCTGTCCGGATCGCCCCAGACCTCACGCAGCGCGCGTTCCACCGGGGCCACGGGGTCGCCGCCCTCCGCGGCCGCGAGACGCGCCGTCGCCGACCAGCTGCGCAGGAACCCGACGACCTGGAGCAGGGTCCACTGGCTGTGCATGTGGAAGTCGGGCGTGGCGAGACGTGCGAACGGAAACGTCAGGTCGCGGTAGCCGCTTTCGACGTGCACCCGTTCCGGCGGCCACCACGAGGCGCACGTCACGTAGTGATACTCGCGGACGATGGCCTCCGCCTCCTTCAGGCCGAGCGTGAAGGCCCCATACGTCCACGCGGCGATCACGCCACCGGGCCGCAGCACGCGCGCCACCTCGGCATGGAACGCCGGCAGCGGGAACCAGTGCAGCGCCTGTGCGACCGTGACCAGCGCGACGCTGGCCGCCGCGAGCCCCGACGCCTCGGCGGCGGCCTGCCGGTACTCCACGCGCGGATGCGGCTCCGCGTGCGCCAGTTGCCCGGCGCTGGCGTCGGTGGCCACCACACGTGCGAAGTGCGCGGCCAACGCCACCGACGCCTGACCGTTGCCTGCGCCGCAGTCCCACGCCAGGTCTGACGCCGGGGCCTGCGCCGCCACCCACGCGAACAGCTCGGGCGGATAGGTCGGGCGACTCTCGACGTACTGCCGCGAGACGCCCCCGAAGTGATCGGAGAAGGGATGGGTCACCTGGCCAGCATACCGGGCCGGCTATGATGCCCGCATGCGCCCCTCCGCCCTGCGCGCGTCCCCCACCGACGTGCTGCCCTGGCGTGCGCTGTTCCTGCACGAACTGCACGCGCAGTGCCGCTACGACGCCTGCCATCGACGTGGATGGGCCGATGCGTGGCTGCTCCACCTCGACGATCGCCCCGTCGGGTACGCGGCCGCAAAGGGCCTCGACGCCCTCACGGCCCGCGACGCCCTCTTCGAGTGGTACGTCGCGCCGCCGTGCCGTGACCACGTCATCCCTCTGGCCACCGCCCTCGTCGCGGCCTCCAGTGTCACCGCCGTCGAGTGCCAGACGAACGACCCGTGCCTCTTCCCGGTCGCGCAGGCCCTGGCACCGATGCGGCGTCCCACCACGGTGTTGTTCGAGGCGCCGGCGACGTCGCAGCCGCGCCGGTCGAGAGACACCCAGCTGCGGCTCCGCGGCGACGACCAGACGTTCCCCCATACCTTCGAGCCTGTCGGCGACCACGTGCTCGACATCGACGGCGACATCGTCGGCACAGGCGGGTGGCTGACCCACTACAACCCGCCCTTTGCCGACATCTACATGGAGGTCGCGCCGGCCCATCGGCGCAAGGGCTACGGCACCCGGCTGGTCGCCGGGCTCATCGAGGCCTGCTGGCTCGCAGGCCACATCCCGGCGGCGCGCTGCAGCATCGACCACGTCGCCTCGCGCGCGACGCTGCATGCCGCCGGCATGCGCGAAGTCGGGCAGGTGGTGGTCGGCACGATCGACACCTGACGCGCCCGTCCCGAGCATGCCCGGCGTCTGGAGCCGGCTGCTCCGTGCCCGGTGCCCGGTGCCCGACTCCCGGTTTCCGGTTCCCGGCTTCCGGCTTCCGGTTCCCGGTTCCCGGTTCCCCCTAGATCCGCTGGAAGCTCTTCTCGATCTCGCGACGCGTGATGCGCAGCATGACGGGACGCCCGTGCGGGCACACCGTCGAGTACGCCGTGGCGTGCAGTTCGTCGAGGATGAACTGCATCTTCTCGAGCGGCAGCGGATCGTTGGCCTTGACCGCGGCGTGACAGGCCATGGTCGCGGCGATGTGCTTGAGCACATCGTCGACGCGGCCGGCGCGGTCGAAGCCTTCGAGGTCCTGGCCGAGGGCGCGCAACGTCGGCTCGACGTCCTGCACGCCGATGAGCGACGGCATGGCGCTCACCCGCACCGACTTGCCGCCGAAGGGGGCGACCTCGAAACCGAGGCGTTCGAGATCGGCCATGTGAGCCTCGATGCCGGCGACCTGCGACGCGTCCAGCTCGAACACCAGCGGCGTCAGCATGCGCTGACTCTGCAGGCGCCCCGACGTCAGTCGCTCGTAGATGCGTTCGTACAGCACGCGCTCGTGCGCCACGTGCTGGTCGATGATGGCGATGCCGTCCTGATCCACCGCGAGGATGTACGTGTGCCGGAACTGGCCCAGCGGCTTCATCGGCAGGATCGCGTCGTCGGTCACCGGACGCGCCTGGCCGCCGAGGGCCGCGGCGACCTCCCACGCGGCCAGCGCCTCGTCGGCGTTGAGGACGCCTCCGCGAGGCGGCCCTCCCAACCCCGGCGGCCCCTCACCCGCTGACGATCCGACCAACTCGGCCCGTCCCGGCAGCTCGGGGGATGACGACGAGCCCACCGGACGCCACGAGGCCTGATGCAGTGAGGGGTCGGGACGCAGCACGCCGGGCAGCATCGGCATGGCAGGCAACGCGATGGGCGCCACCGGGGCCTGCAGGCGCAGTTCCGGTGAGGGCCCCGCGCCCAGCGCATCGCCCAGGGCGCGACGGAGCACCTCGTGGACGAGGCCCTGCTCGAGGAACCGGACCTCGGCCTTCGTCGGATGCACGTTGACGTCGACGCGTTCGGGCGGCATCTCGATGAACAGGTGCACTTCCGGGCTGCGTTCCTTGACCGTCGCCACCGCGTACGCGGCCTGGATCGCGTGGGCGATGGTCTTGTCGCGGACGATGCGCCCGTTGACGTAGATGTTCTGCGGCCCCCGGCGCGGCCCCTGCTCGGCCAGCGGCGCGATGTAGCCGTGCACACGCAGGCCGCCGCCCTCGCGGCGCACCTCCACGAGGTCCGGACGTGCCTGGTAGATCTGGTAGAAGCGCTCCGCGACCTCGCCGGCGGGCGGGCAGTCGAGCAGCTTGCGGCCGCCACTCGACAACTGGAAGCCGACGGTGGGGGCCCCGAGCGCCAGCTGCGTCATCAGCCGCGAGACCTGGGCCGCCTCCGCCGAATCCGCCTTGAGGAACTTGCGCCGGGCCGGCAGGTTGTAGAACAGATCGCGCACCTCGATCGTGGTGCCTTCGGGCGCGCCGATGTCGTGGATGCCGACCATCTCGCCGCCATCGATCCGCAGTTCGACACCGGTGAGCGAGCCTCGGGCGCGGGTGCGCAGCGAGAAACGCGACACCGACGCGATGCTGGGCAGGGCTTCGCCGCGGAAGCCCAGCGTGCGGATGCCGTCGAGGTCCGCCGCGACGCGAATCTTGCTCGTCGCGTGCCGGTGCACGGCCAGCCGCGCATCCTCCGGCGACATGCCCTCGCCATCGTCCTCGACGCGGATCAGCGCCCGGCCGCCCTGCTCGATGGCCACGGCCACGCGACGCGCCCCGGCGTCGAGCGCGTTCTCGACCAGTTCCTTGACGACCGAGGCGGGGCGTTCGACCACCTCGCCGGCGGCGATCTGGTTGGCCAGCGCCGCGGGCAGCACCTGGATCTTCACGTCAGAGCCAGCCCCGTCGCTTGAAGTACCAGATCATCACGGCGCTCATCGCGCCCATCATGATCACGATGTCCCAGAACTGGGCGCCGTCGCCGCCAGGCATCATCGGGATCTTGACGTTCATCCCGTACAGGCTGGTCAGCACCGTGAGCGGCATGAAGATCGTCGCAAACAGCGTCAGCATCTTCATGACTTCGTTCATGCGGTTGGACACGAACGACAGGTGGGCGTCGAGCACGCCGGTCACCCGATCGTGGAAGGTGTTGGCCTCGTCGGCCAGGCGCACGAGATGGTCGTGCACGTCGCGGAACTTGTAGCTCAGCGACTCGTCGACGATGGCGAACTCGCGACGCGCCAGTCGGGCGATGACGTCGCGCTGGGGCATGACGACGCGCCGCAGTGACCCGACGTCGCGCTTGATGGCGAGGATCTGCCGCACGACTTCCTCGTTGCTGGCGCTGAACACGGCGTCCTCGACATCGTCGAGCCGCTGCTCGAGTTCGCTGACCTCGGGCCGGTAGTTGTCGACCATCGTGTCGACGATGCGGTGCACGAGCGCCATCGGTCCGCCGCCGAGCACGAAGCCGTTGCGGGGACAGATACCCTGAATCGACGCGATGGAGCGCGACGTGCCGTTGTGCACCGTCACGAGGTAGTTGGGCCCGACGAAGAAGTCGATGTCGTGGGTCGAGAAGCCGCCCTGCTGCGTGGCGTTCCAGTCGATGCCGTGCAGGATGACGTACAGGTAGCCGTCGTACGGCTCGATCTTGGGATGGTGCGACGACCCGACGGCGTCCTCGACCGACAGCTCGTGGAAGCCGAACACGCCCGACAGGATGCGGCGCGTCTCGGCGGGGTCGACGTTGCCGAGGTCGGCCCAGAGGATGACACCGGAGTCGGGGGCCAGCCAGGCCGGATCGACCGCCTCGGCCAGACGAGTGTGCCCGTCCACGTGGACGAACACGGTCAGCACGTCCGACGTGCCGGACTGAGTCAGGGGGCCGAGTTCCATCGCGCCCTCAGCAAAGCAGGACTGCCGGGGGCAGGCAACAAAAAAGTGGGTAGGGCGAGTTCTCCGAACGCGTCGGAGACCACCACCCTACCCATGGGACTGACAGACGGCCGGCTCGGAGAGCCGGCCCTCCCCCACTACTTCTTCGCTGCGGCCAGCGCCGCCTGGGCCGCCGCCAGCCGCGCCACGGGGACGCGGAAGGGCGAGCAGCTGACGTAGTCGAGCCCGAGGGCGTCGCAGAACTTCACCGAGTCCGGCTCGCCGCCGTGCTCGCCGCAGATGCCGAGCTTGATGCCCGGGCGCGCCTGACGGCCCTTCTCCACGGCGATCCGCATCAGGGCGCCGACGCCCGACTGGTCGATGGTGGCAAAGGGGTTCTTCTTGACGATCTCGGTCTCCTCGTAGTGCGGGAGGAACGAGCCCGAGTCGTCACGCGACATGCCGAGCGTGGTCTGCGTGAGGTCGTTGGTGCCGAACGAGAAGAACTCGGCGGTCTGCGCGATCTCGTCGGCGGTCACGGCGCCACGCGGCACCTCGATCATGGTGCCGACGCTGTACTTGATCGTGGTCTTGCGCTCGGCCTGCACCTTGCGCGCGACCTCGTGGACGATCTCCACCTGCAGGTCGAGCTCCTTCTTGAAGCCGACCAGCGGGATCATGATCTCGGGGTGGGCCTTGTAGCCCTTCTTGTTGGCGTCGGCAGCCGCCTCGAACACGGCGCGGGCCTGCATCGCCGTGATCTCGGGGTAGCTGATGCCGAGACGGCAGCCGCGGAAGCCGAGCATCGGGTTGAACTCGTGCAGGTCGTGCACGCGCTGCTTGATCTTCTCCACCGAGATGCCGAGCTTCCGCGCCAGGTCCTTCTGCTGGTCGTCGGTGTTGGGCAGGAACTCGTGCAGCGGCGGATCGAGGAAGCGGATGGTGGCCGGGTAGCCCTTCAGCTCCTTGAAGATGCCGAAGAAGTCCTCGCGCTGGTACGGCAGCAGCTTGGCGAGGGCCTCCTCGCGGGCCGCGAGCGTGTCGGCGAGAATCATCTCGCGCATCGCGTCGATGCGGTCCCCTTCGAAGAACATGTGCTCGGTGCGGGTCAGGCCGATGCCCACCGCGCCGAACGCCAGGGCGTTGCGGACCTGCTCCGGCGTGTCGGCGTTGGTGCGCACGCTCATGCGCGTCGCCTCGCCACACCACTTCATCAGCTGGACGAAGTTCTTGAACGTGCGCCCCTTCTTCGACTCCGCGTCGTTCTCGACCAGCCCCTGGATGACTTCCGACGCGCCCGTCTCGATGTGGCCGGCGTAGACCTCACCCGCCGTGCCGTCGATCGACAGCCAGTCGCCTTCCTTGTACGTCACGCCGTTCACCGTCAGCGTGCGCTTGTGGTAGTCCACCTGCAGCGCCGCGGCGCCGCACACGCAGACCTTGCCCATCTGGCGCGCCACCAGGGCGGCGTGCGACGACACACCGCCGCGGGCCGTGAGGATGCCCTCGGCCGCGATCATGCCGCGCAGGTCCTCGGGGGACGTCTCGACGCGGACGAGCAGCACCTTCTTGCCCTTCGCGGCCGCTTCGACGGCGCGATCGGCGTTGAAGTACACCTCACCGGAGGCCGCACCCGGACCCGCGGGCAGGCCGCGCGCGATGACCTCCGCCTTCTTCACCGCGACGCGGTCGAAGATCGGCGCCAGCACCTGATCGAGCTGGTCGGCCGGGACGCGCATGACCGCCGTCTTCCAGTCGATGAGCCCTTCCTTCACCATCTCGGTGGCGATGCGCACCGCGGCCACGCCCGTGCGCTTGCCGTTGCGCGTCTGGAGCATGTAGACGGTGCCATCCTGGATGGTGAACTCGAAGTCCTGCATGTCCTTGAAGTGCGTCTCGAGCGTCTTGCGGATGCGATCGAGCTCCTTGTACGCCTTCGGCATCTGCTTGGAGAGCTCGACCACCGCCTCCGGCGTGCGCACGCCGGCGACCACGTCCTCGCCCTGCGCGTTGAGCAGGAACTCGCCGTAGAACACCTTCTCGCCCGTCGCCGGATCACGCGTGAACGCCACGCCCGACCCCGACTCCTCGCCGGTGTTGCCGAACACCATCGCCTGCACGTTGACGGCGGTGCCCCACTCGGCCGGGATGTTGTACTTGCGCCGGTACACGATGGCGCGGTCGTTCATCCACGAGCCGAACACGGCGCTCACGGCGCCGTCGAGCTGCTTCCACGGATCGGTCGGGAACGCCTTGCCCGTGCGCTCCTTCACCAGCGCCTTGAAGCGGGCGATGATGTTCTTCAGGTCGTCGGCCGTGAGCTTGTTGTCCTCGAGCTCGCCGTTGCCGTAGGTCTCGTGCTTGTAGTGCTCGAGCACGGTCTCGAACGGCTCGTGATCCTCACCGGCGCGCTTCTGCACCCCGAGCACCACGTCGCCGTACATCTGGATGAAGCGGCGATAGCAGTCCCACGCGAAGCGCGGGTTGTTGGTGGCGCGCTCGAGCGCGATCACCGTCTCGTCGTTGAGACCGAGGTTGAGAATCGTGTCCATCATGCCCGGCATCGAGTCGCGTGCACCCGATCGCACGGCCACCAGCAGCGGGAACTTCTTCGCGTCACCGAACTTGACGCCCATCACCTTCTCGATCTTCGCGATGCCGTTGCGGATCTGCGCGTCGAGCGCCGCCGGATAGGTGCGCTTGTTGGCGTAGTAGTACGTGCAGACCTCGGTCGAGATCGTGAAGCCGGCCGGCACCGGCAGGCCGATGCGCGCCATCTCGGCGAGGTTGGCGCCCTTGCCACCGAGCAGCGGCTTCATCGAGCCGTTGCCGTCGGCCTTGCCGGCGCCCCAGCTGTAGACGTACTTGTCCGCCTTGCCCGACGACGTGGCGCGGGCCGCGCTCGTGCGGGCGGGCGCTGCGGCCTTGCGCGGGACGGCCTTGCGGGCGGCCTTGCGGGCGGGGGTCGACTTGCGGGCGGCGGGACGCGCGGGCGTCGCGGAACGCTTGGCGGCGCGTGCTGCTTTCTTGGCCATGAACGGGATGACTCCTGGATGAACGTGGGTGAAGGCGGGACTCAGGCCTGTGGCCCCGCGATGGCAGAGAGATCGGCGATGTCGCGCACCGTATCGCGCAGGGCAGCCAGCAGCGACAGGCGGGCCTGGCGCAGGGCGGCATCGTCGACCATGACGAACACTTCGGTGAAGAACCGGTCCACGGCCGGCCGCAACGCGGCGACCTCCAGCAGGGCACGGGTGTAGTCGGCGTGTCCCACTGCCGCCGCAATGCTGGTCCGGCGCGCTTCGAGCGCGTCGGCCAGGGCCAGCTCGGCGGGTTCGACGAGGGCGGCCCGGACGGCCACGAGATCCCGGCTGCCGGGATCCGCGGCGGGCACGTCCTTGACGATGTTGGTGGCGCGCTTGAAGAGCACTGCCAGCGGCTCGAAGTCGGCCGACGGACGCACCGCACGCAGGGCCTCGAGGCGCTGCCGCACCGACAGCGGCGACAACCCCGCCAGCCCCAGCCCCTCGGGCAGGACGGCGGCGATCTCGTCGGCGCGGTAGCCCCGCTTCTCGAACAGGAACCGCAGGCGGTCGACGATGAAGGCCCCGAGCGCCGGCATCTTGGCGTCGATGTCCGGCACGCGCCCCTGCTCGGCATAGGCCCGCTGCGCCTCGGCCACGATGGCGTCCAGGGCCACGTGGCGGGTGACACCGCCGACCTCGGGGAGATCGACCAGCACCTTGACCAGGCCCTGCGCGGCACGGCGCAGGGCGAACGGGTCGCGGGTGCCCGTCGGCTGCTCACCAGCCGCGAAGAGCCCGACCAACGCATCGACGCGATCGGCGACCGAGACGGCCGCCCAGGTCAGGGCGACCTCGCCCAGCTGCGCCGCCGTCGGCACCTGCTGCGCCTCGACGCCCAGCGGCTGGTACTGGTAATAGATCGATTTCCAGACCCCCTCGCCGAGGCCGTCCTCGCGGGCGTAGATGCCACCCATCTGGCCCTGCAACTCGGTGAACTCGCGCACCATGTCGGTGGTCAGATCGGCCTTGGCGAGGCGGCCGGCGGTGCCGGCGTCCTCGGCCTGGGCCGGCGTGCCACCGAACGCCTCGGTGACGATCCAGCGCGCCAGCCGATCGAGCCGCTGCGCCTTGGCGGCGTAGCTGCCGAGGGCCTTGTGGAACAGCAGCGTGTCCAGCCGCGCCAGCTTGGCCTCGAGCGGGGCCCGACGGTCGGCGTCCCAGAAGAAGCGGGCGTCGCGCAGACGGGCGGTCAGCACCCGCTCGGCATTGATCGCAATCTTCTGCGGCTGCTCGACTTCGATGTTGGTGACGGCGAGGAAGGCCGGCAGCAGCTTCTGCTGTTCGTCCAGCACGGGGAAATAGTGCTGGTGATGAATCATCGTGGTGGTGAGGACCTCGTCGGGCAGCGCGAGGAACTCGGGTGGGAACACCCCGGCCACCACCGACGGGTACTCGACCAGATCCGCCACCTCGTGAAGCAGGCCGCCCTGCGACGACACGCGGCCCCCTAGTCGCCGGGCATGGGCGTCGAGTTCGCGCACCAGGCGGTCGTGCCGCTCGGAGTGCTCGAGCAGCACGAAGTGCTCGCCGAGCCGTTGCTTGTAGTCGCTGACGCTGCGCACCTTGACGGAGCGCCCCGGACGCCCGCTCATCGCGAGGAAGCGATGCCCGTAGGTCAGCGCGCCGGTCCGGACGTCCTGCACGAGGCTCGATTGCGCCCCGGGATTGCGCCGGATGACGAACGGCACCACGCGCCCGCCGAACAGGAACAGCATCCAGCGAATCGGCCGCCCGAAGGTGAACTCACCCTTGCCGTCGTCGAGCCACGCGTCCCAGCGCATCTGCTTGGGGAACGTCAGATCCCGCAGGGTGGCGCCGAGCACGTCTGGCAGCACGTCGACGGCGGCGCGGCCGCGGTCGCGCTTGAGCACCGAGAGGTACTCGCCCTTCGGGGTCGTCACGCGGGTCAGCTCGGAGACGATCGCGCCGTACTTGCGCGCGAAGCCGACGGCGGCCGGCGTCGGCGTGCCATCAGGCCCGAAGGCGGCGGAGACGGCCGGGCCACTGACGGGCTCCTCGAGGTCCGTCTGCCGTTCGGCGACGCGGGTCACATGGGCCGTCAGCCGGCGCGGGGTGGCGCTGCTCTCGACGGGCCCGTCGGTGCTGAGGCGGAAATCCTTCAGCCGCTGCCCGAGGCGCTGAGCGAGTTGCTCGGTCAGCGCCGGCAACCACGACGCAGGAAGTTCCTCGCAGCCGATCTCGAGCAGTAGTTCGCGGTCCATCCGTTGGTCGAATCCTCTCCTGGCCGGCCTAGGCGCTGGGCACGGGGGCGTCGACATCCGCCCCGGCGTACGCCCGGGCGATGGCCACGGCCAGTTGGCGGACGCGCAGGATGTACGCCGTCCGCTCGGTGACCCCGATGCCGCCACTGGCATCGAGGGTGTTGAACAGGTGCGAGCACTTCAGGCAGTGCTCGAGCGCCGGCAGCACGAGGCCGTCGCCAATCAGGCCCTGCGCCATCGCGTAATGCCGGTCGAACAGGTCGCGGTTGAAGGCGGCAAACGCCTCGCCGCCCATGCCCACCTGGCCGAACGCATACCGGGACTGCTCGACCTCGTCGCGGTGACGCACGTCACCGTACTTGACGCCCGGCGCCCACTCGAGGTCGTAGACGTTGGTGACCTTCTGCAGCACCATCGCCAGTCGCTCCAGCCCGTAGGTCAGTTCGGCCGCGATCGGCGACAGCTCGATGCCGCCCGCCTGCTGGAAGTAGGTGAACTGCGTGATCTCCAGGCCGTCGAACAGCACCTGCCAGCCGATGCCCCATGCCCCGAGCGTCGGCGACTCCCAGTTGTCTTCCTCGAACCGGATGTCGTGGGCCCGCGTGTCGATGCCGCAGGCCTCGAGGCTCTGGAGGTACAGGTACTGCACCTCGTCGGGCGCCGGCTTGAGGATCACCTGGAACTGATGGTGCTTGTACAGGCGGTTCGGGTTCTCGCCGAAGCGGCCGTCGGCGGGCCGCCGCGACGGCTGCACGTAGGCCACGTTCCAGTGCTGGGGGCCGAGCACCCGCAGGAAGGTCTCCGGGTTCATCGTCCCGGCGCCGACCTCGAGGTCGAGGGGTTGCTGCAGCAGGCAGCCCTGCGCGGCCCAGTACTGCGAGAGCTTGAAGATGAGGTCCTGAAAGGTCACGGATTGATCTCTCGCAGCACACGAGCCGCCCGCGGCTCGCGATCGAGGTGCCAGACGAGCAGCAGCCGATGGGCCGCCGCCAACTGCCCGAGCGCCTCGCTCGATACGTTCACACCACCAAGGGCCGCCGGCGCCACGTGCGCGGCCTCGGCCAGGAACTGCAGCGCCGCCGCGGGCACCGAGACGCCCTGCCCATGCGACGCACACTGTCGACACAGGAACCAGTGCGACCGGGGCTCGAGCACCGCCCCGCCCTGCAACGACGCCCCACACTGCGGGCAGGCGTGCGTCGAGGGGTACACCCCCTGCAGCCGCAGCAGCCAGTACTCGAAGTACCGCGCCAGCCGCTCGGCCCCAACCCCCACCCGCATCGCCTCCAGCACCGCGACCCCCAGCCGGTACAGCCGTTCCTGCGGGTCGTTGTCCGGCGCCCATTCATCCAGCAACTCCGCGAAGTAGCTCGCGTAGGTGCAGGCCTCGCCGCCAGCGGTCAGCGGCGACCCGAGCACGTCGGCGTCCTGCAGCCGCACCAGCTCGCGCTGCTCGCGTTCCTGGTACGCCATCCGCACGTGCGTGAGCGGTTCCAGCGCGCCGCCGAACCGCTTGCGCGACCGGGCGCCCCCCCTGGCCACGCCGCGTTTCTTGCCACGGTCGCGGGTGAGCATCACGACGATCAGATCGCTCTCCCCGAGCCGGTACGTCCGCAGCACGAGCGCCTCGCTGGAGTGCAGCGGCATGCGGACAGTCCCGTATTCTACCCCGCCCCGCCGAGATGCCTCAGCAGCACCGTCGCCAGACCGAGGAACGCGAAGAAGCCGAACATGTCGGTGAGCGGGGTGATGAAGGCCGACGAGGCCAGGGCAGGGTCGACCTTCAGGGCCCGCAAGCCGAGGGGCACCAGCGTCCCCGCGGTCGCCGCCACGAACATGTTCATGATCATCGCCAGGCCCAGAATCAGGCCCAGCCACGGGTTGCCCTGCACCAGCCACGCCGCCAGCGCCGCGACCACGCCGAGCCCCAGGCCGTTGCCCAGGCCCACCAGGATCTCCTTGAACAGCGCGCGCCGGGAGTTGGCCGGGTTCAGCTCGCCCAGGGCGATGCCACGAACGATCACCGTCAGCGTCTGCGTACCGGCATTGCCGCCCAGACCGGCCACGATCGGCATGAACACCGCCAGCGCGGTGACCTGCGAGATCGTCCCTTCGAACATCTTCACGACCGCAGCCGACCCGAACGCCGTCACCAGATTGACGTAGAGCCACGGCAGGCGCTTGCGCAGCGAACTGCCGGCCGGCGAGAACACGCTGTCGTCGGTCGACACGCCGGCCAGGCGATAGATGTCCTCGGTCGCCTCGTCCTTGATGACGTCGATCACGTCGTCGACCGTGATGACGCCGACCAGCTTGTTCTCGAGGTCCACGACCGGGATCGCCAGCAGGTTGTACGACGCCACCTGGCGCGCCACTTCCTCCTGATCGGTGTCCACCCGCACGCTGAGCAGGTCGCCGCCGGCGATGCGCTTGAGCGGCGTCTCCGGGGCCACCAGGAGCAGACGGCGCAGCGAGGTGACGCCCACCAGGTGGTTCCGCTCGTCGATGGTGTACAGGTAGAACACCATCTCGACGTCCCGCGCCGACTGCAGCTCGGTGATCGCCTCCCCCACCGTCAGCTCCTCGGACAGGGCGAAGACGTTGGGGTTCATGATGCGCCCGGCGGTGTACTCCGGGTACTCGAGGAGCTCCTCGACCTCGGTGTCCTGCTTGCCGCGCATCAGGTCGAGGACGCTGCGCGACAGCTCCTCCGGCAGGGCCTCGACGATGGCCGCCGCGTCGTCGGACTCCAGTTCCTGGACGTAGCGCGCGATTTCCTCGGCCGACCGCCCCTCGAGCAGGTGCGCCCCGACCTCGGGCCCGAGCTCGCTGAGGGCCTCCATCGCGTGCCGCGGACTGCGATCCAGCAGCACGTCGAACGCGGTCTGGCGCTCGCGCTCGTGCAGTTCGCCGAGCACCGCCGCCAGGTCGGCGGGATGCTGCTTCTGCAGCAGGTTGAGCAGATTGGCCGTCGCCCCGACGCGGATCAGCCGCTTCACCGAGGCCAGGATGACGTCGATTTTGCGCTGTGCCATGGGGGTCGGGCGCGCCCCGCGACGTCACCACGACGTCACGCGACACACAGATCGGGTCAAAGTACCATGCGGACGGCCTTGGTCAGGACGACTTCGCTGGTCGGCCGTCGGCCGTCGAGCATCAACGACGATGCTTCGGCAGACCCAGGTCGTCGAGCGTCCGCTCGTTCTCGCGCCAGTCCTCGCGCACTTTCACGTGCAGATCGAGGTAGACCCGCCGCTCGAAGAACTCCTCGATCTGCTTGCGGGCCGCCGTCCCGATCGTCTTGATCATCTCGCCAGCCCGGCCGATGATGATCGGCTTCTGGGACGGCTCCTCGACCAGGATGCTGCAGTAGATGGCGAGGGGCGCCTCCTCGTCCTCCGGTTCCTCGTAGCGATCGACGACCACCGCGGTGGTGAACGGCAGTTCGGCGCGGGTGTGCACCAGGACCTGCTCGCGCACCATCTCGGCGGCCAGCGACCGCGCCGACTGGTCCGTCAGGTAGTCGTCCGGATACAGCGGTGGCCCCTCCGGCAGATGCGACAGCAGCACCTGCTCGAGGGCCTCGACGTTGTCACCGGTGGCAGCCGACACCGGCACCACGTCGATGAAGGCATACCGGGCGCTGAACCACTCGATGAGGGGCAGGAGCTTGTGCTTCTTCAGCCGATCGATCTTGTTCAGCACCAGCACGACCGGCTTGGACAGCTGCGGCAGCAGGCCCAGCATGAAGTCGGTGCCGCGGCCGACGTCCTCGGACGCGTCCACCACCAGCGCCACGACATCGGCCTCGCGGGCCGCCCCGATGGCGGCGTCGACCATGCGGACGTTCATGCGGTGCATCGGCCGGTGGACGCCCGGCGTGTCGAGGAACAGGATCTGCCCGTCCGGCAGGCTCTTGGCCCCGAGAATCCGCGTCCGGGTGGTCTGCGGTTTGTCCGACACGATGGCCAGGTGCGCGCCGACCAGCCGGTTCAGCAGCGTGGACTTGCCCGCGTTGGGACGTCCGAGCAGCGAGACGAAGCCCGACCGCATGCCTACTCCTCCCCTTCCGCCGGCAGCCGGCGAACGCGCACCTTCAGCACGCGGCGGCGCTCGGCCTCGAGCACCTCGATGTCGAGCCCGTCCTCGATGATGTGCTCGCCCACGGCGGGCACCCGACCGAGGCGGCTCATGAGGTAGCCCCCGATGGTCTCGAAGCCTTCGCGCTCGATCTCGACGCCCAGCCGCTCGGTCAGTTCGTCGATGCCCACCTTGGCGCTGAACACCCAGGTGTCGTCCGGTTCCTCGACGATCGGCTCGGCCTCGACGTCGTACTCGTCGCGAATCTCGCCGACCAGTTCCTCGACGAGGTCCTCGACGGTGACCAGGCCCGCCGTCCCGCCGTACTCGTCGACGACGAGCGCGGTCTGCGTACGCGTGCGCTGCAGTTCCTTGAGCAGTTCCGGGGCGCGCTTGGTCGCCGGGACGACGTGCGCCGCCCGCACCAGCGCCGTGAAGGCCCCCTCGTCGGGATGCGTCGCGCCCTTCAGGAAGACGTCCTTCATGTGCACGAACCCGACGACGTCGTCGAGGCTCTCGCGATAGACGAGCAGGCGGGAGTACTCGGACTCGCGGAGGCGGGCCCGCAGGTCGCCGAGCGACGCATCAGCCCGGATGGCGACGATGTCGGGGCGGGGCGTCATGACCTCGCGGACGAGGCGATCCTGGAAGGCGACCAGCGATCGGAACAGCTCGCGCGCTTCTTCCTCGTCTTCTTCCGCGTCGGCCTCGTCCTCGGCCTGTGCCGTGGCCACGACCTCCTCGGTCTGCGGGTCGTCGTCGGCGCGGCGGTCGCTGCCGTTGACGCCGGCCATGAGGTGCGTGAACGGCGCGAAGGCCCGGGCGATCACGGCAAACGACGGCAGCAGGAGCGCCAGCACCTGCTGCGGGTTGCTGCGCACCAGCAGTTGCGGCAGCAGCAGGAAGCAGACGAAGACGAACGCGAGCATCGAGACCAGGAACAGCCAGATGCCGTGCTCGGAGCGCCCGACCCCCTCGACGTGCGCCAGCAATACCGCGACGATCACCGTGACGACGCCGAGCAGCACGCGGGCCGGAAAGAACAGGGCCGGCGGGTCCTCGAGGAACGTGCCGAGCAGGTCGCGCGATCCCGCGGCGCTCTCGGCCATCATGCGCAACGAGAAGCGCATGAGCGCGCTGAACGCCGCCAGGATCGTACCGAGATACACGGCCACGCACGCCAGCAGGAAGACGACCAACGGAATCACGCGCGGGTCTCCCGCTCGATCAGTCCCGACGTCAGGCCGCCCTTGCGCCGCAGGCGGGCTTCCGCCCGCCGCATCTGCCCCGTGTCGGTCTCGTGGTCGTACCCGAGCAGGTGCAACAGGCCATGCAGCGCCAGCACCTTCAGCTCGGTGCCATACGCGTGACGCGCGGCAACGGCCTGCCGGCGCGCCACGCCGGTGGCGATCACGATGTCACCGAGATGACGCACCTGGCCCCGCACGCGCGGGCCATCGTCGTCGGCCGGGAAGGAGAGGACGTCGGTGGCGTGGTCGACGCCGCGCCACTCGCGATTGAGCCGGCGCATGGCCGCATCCCCCGT
>NZ_JALHPM010000030.1:0-47601 GCF_022842525.1 Luteitalea sp. | reverse complement strand
GACCTTGCGGGTGTTGGTGAAGATCAGGAGCCGGCGACCGTCGGACGACCAGACGTAGTCGTCGATGGCCAGTCCGGTGGTCGCCCCGGTCGGCGTGAGCCGGCTGGCCGGCACCAGCACGGCCCGCTGCCCCGAGACGGCCTCGTAGCGCACGATGTCGGTGCCCGCCGATGGCGCGGCAGACGCCTCGAGCAGCGTGTAGGCCTCGCCACCCGGCAGCCATCGGGCTGGCCCGAAGCGCGGAGGCGTGTACGTGTCCGTGCTGAAGATGCGCACGATCTGTTGCGACAGCCGGGCCGCGATCGAGAGGTCCTGCGCCGACAGATCGGGGGCGGCCACGCACGTCAGCGCGAGGATGACCCCGGTGGAGACCCACGTGCGTTTCAGCTCGGACATGGTGCCCGGGACACTACCACGACGTCCCGCCGGACAACGTCCTGGTCCATCGAGGACGGTCGCCTCGTGAAGCCTGTCACCCGCTGAGGTACCATGGCCGCATCCGATGACGGTGGTCGACAACCGACGTGTGCTCGTCGTGGAGGACGATGCGTCCATCCGCGAGCTGCTGCAGCTCCATCTGGGACTCGCGGGCTTCACCGTGGAGGACCTGGCCAACGGCCGCGACGCCCTCGATGTGGCGCGGGCGACCCCGTTCGACCTCATCGTCCTCGATGTGATGCTGCCGGGCCTGGACGGCATCTCCCTCTGCCGGGCCGTGCGCACCGCGGGTCCCAACACGAGCACGCCGGTGCTGATGCTGACGGCGCGGGACTCGGAGGCCGACATCGTGGTCGGCCTCGACAGCGGCGCCGATGACTACCTGACCAAGCCGTTCGGTGTGCGGGAGTTGCAGGCCCGCGTCGGTGCCGTGATGCGGCGGCACCTGCATCTCGACACCGATGTCGTCGACGCCGCGCCGTCCACGACGCTCGACCTCGCGCCCGGCATCACGATGGACGTCGAGAAGCGGCGCGTGGTGGTGCACGGCGCGGAGGCCGACCTGACGCGCCAGGAATTCGACCTCCTCCATCAGCTCGTGGCGCGGCGTGGCATCGTCTTCACACGGGCCCGCCTGCTGCAGACGGTCTGGAACGGCGACACGTACGTCACCGAGCGGACGGTGGACACGGTCGTGAGCCGCTTGCGCAAGAAGCTCGAGACCGATCCCCGGCAGCCGACCCTGATCCTCACGGCGTGGGGCGTCGGGTACAAGTTCAGCGACCACGACTGAGCCGGCTCTCTCTCGCCCTCTCCACGCTGCGCGAAGGGGAGCCGCTCCGGCTCGCCGTGGAGCGCGAAGGCACCCGTCTGGACGTGTCGCCGACCGCCGTCGCGGTGGACCACGTCGCCGTGACGCAGTAGACGCCGCTCCCGAGTTGGTACGATGCTGAGGTGAAGATCTTCTCCGCGCCGCCACCCTCTGCAGCTCGGCCGTCTCTCAGGTGGTCGCCGCACGCCGCCTTGCTGTCGCTCGTGGGCGTGCTGTGCGTCGTCTCCGGGCTGTCGGCGCAGATGCGCCGCCCCAAGGCGGAGGTGGCCCCCTACGCCGCGGCCACGGTGGTGGCGGCCGGGTCGACCACACGCGTGGCGCTGACGGTCAAGCTGCCGGACGGTCTGCACGTCCAGTCGGATGCACCACGCGACCCCTCGCTCATCCCGACGGTGCTGTCGGTCGATGCGCCGGCGGGCGTCGTGGTCCGCCATCTGATCTATCCCACGCCGTCGGACTTCGAGCAGGAAGGGCAGCCGCAGCCGCTGGCGGTATTCGATCATGAGTTCGTCACCGGCGCGGAGCTGGCCATCGCTGGCGACGCCCCGGTCGGGGACCTCGTGATTCCCGGGCGCCTTCGCTATCAGGCGTGCGACGACCGCCTGTGCTTCGCCCCGCAGACCGCCAGCTTCGAGTGGAAGGTCCGGGTGGCCGCGGCCGGCACCGCCGCGAGCGCCGGCGCCCACGGGGACGTCTTCGCCCGCCTGTCGCAGGGGCGGATGACGCAGCCGGGTGCGGCCCCGACCACACGGTCGATTGGCCCCAGCCAGGCCGCGCCACCGGCGACGACGGGGACGTCGGGTAGTGACGCGGACGTCCTGACCACGCTCGATCGCTTCACGGTCGGCGGCACCACGGGCGGCTATCTGGCGGCCGACGACTTCCTGCAGTTCGTCCGCGACGCCGAGTCCGGGGTGGCGCAGAAGGGCCTGCTCGACGGACGCGGGCCGCTCGCCATTCTCCTCATCGTGCTGCTCGGCGGTCTCGCCCTGAACCTGACGCCGTGCGTGCTGCCGATGGTGCCGATCAACCTCGCCATCATCGGCGCCGGCGCCAAGGCCGGCTCGAAGCAGCGCGGCTTCCTGCTGGGTACGGCCTACGGCGCGGCCATGGCGCTGGTCTACGGCCTGCTCGGGCTCGTGGTCATCCTGACCGCCGGCACGTTCGGCACGCTGAACGCCTCGCCGTGGTTCAACCTGGGCATCGCCATCCTCTTCGTGGTGCTGGCGCTGGCGATGTTCGACGTCATCCTCATCGACTTCTCGACGCTCGCCCGCGGGCCCGACACGCAGGGCAAGCGCGGGTCGCTGCCGCTGGCGTTCACGATGGGCGCCGTGGCCGCGCTGCTCGCCGGCGCCTGTGTGGCCCCCGTCGTCATCCAGGTGATTCTGTTCTCGAGCAGCCTCTACGCGGGCGGCACGACCATCGCGCTGGCCCTGCCCTTCGTGCTGGGCCTCGGCATGGCCCTGCCCTGGCCGCTGGCCGGCGCGGGCATGGCGTGGCTGCCCAAGCCCGGGGCGTGGATGGTCCGCGTCAAGCAGGCCATGGGTCTGCTCATCCTCGCCACCGCCGTCTACTACGGCTATCTCGCCTACACCCTCTTCGAGAATCGGCGCGTGGACGCCGGCGCCGTCAGCCGCAGCGTGCAGGACAAACTGCAGGAGGGCTGGACGTCGTCGCTGGCCGCGGGCCTCGCGCAGGCCGAGCGCGAGGGCAAGCCGGTGCTGATCGACTTCTGGGCGACGTGGTGCAAGAACTGCCTGACCATGGACGCCACGACGTTCGAGGATGCCTCCGTCAAGACGGCGCTCGAGGGCTACGTCAAGGTGAAGGTGCAGGCCGAGGACCCGGACGCCGAACCCGCCCGCTCGCTGCTCGCCCGCTTCAAGTCCGTCGGCCTCCCGACCTATGTCGTCCTGCGACCGGGCACCGCCGCGGCGACCACGAACGGCGCGCGATGACCCGCGCCACTGTCGTCCTCGTGCTCGTGCTGCTGAGCGCGGCCTGCCAGCCGCCCGCGCCGACGACACCGCTCGTGCAGCAGGTCCGGGCCGCGATCACGGCGCAGGATTTCGCCGAGGCCAGTGCCACCCTGGACGCGTTCAAGGCGACACAGGGCGAAACGCCGGAGTGGCTGGAAGCCTACTCGTGGATCGGGCGCGGACACCTCGCCGCCGCCCGCCTCGACGAGGCGGAACGGCACGCGACGGCGGTGTACGACATGGCGACGGCGATGCTGAAGACCAGGCCCATGGATGCCGAGACCCGGCTGCCGATCGCCTATGGTGCCGCGGTCGAAGTGCTCGCACAGGTCGAGGCGCGTCGCGGAGCGCGCAGCGACGCCGTGGTGTTCCTCGAACGGGAGCGCACCGCGCACGCCGGCACGTCCATCGAGAAGCGCATCCAGAAGAACATCAACCTGCTGAGCCTCGAAGGCACGCCAGCGCCGTCGATCACGGCCGTGGAACATCTCGGTCCGACCCCGCCTTCGCTCGATGCGCTGCGCGGGAAGGTCGTGCTGCTGTTCTTCTGGGCGCACTGGTGCTCGGACTGCAAACAGATGGGCCCCGTGATCGCCGCCCTGGAGCAGGCCTACCGGGATCAGGGCCTGGTCGTGCTCGCGCCGACGCAGCGCTATGGCTACGTGCAAGCCGGCACCGACGCGACGCCGGACGTCGAAACGCCCTACATCGATCAGGTGCGCCGTGCGGCCTACCCGATGCTCGCCGAGGCCGGGGTCCCGCTCGACACCGCCAACCACCTCCGCTACGGCGTCAGCTCGACGCCAACCATCGTCCTCGTCGATCGCGAGGGCCTGATCCGGCTCTATCACCCTGGACAGATGACCCGCGACGCTCTCGAGCCGCGCGTCCAGGCCCTCCTGGCCGCGCCGTCGGCCGCCGCCACGCCGTGAGCCAGCGCGACATGCCCGACGAGTGCCTGGCCGCACTCCGGGCGCGGTTCGGCGATCGCTGCTCCACCGTGCTGTCCGTGCGCGAGCAGCACGGCCGCGACGAGTCGCCCTTCACGCACGTACCACCGCCGGCGGCCGTCGTCTTCGCGGAGTCGACACAGGACGTGGCCGACGCCGTGCGCCTCGCCTCGGCGTCCCGAGTGCCCGTGATCCCGTATGGCGCCGGATCCTCCCTCGAAGGTCACCTCCTCGCCGTCCACGGTGGCCTCAGCCTCGACGTCAGTCGCATGGCCCGCATCGTCGCCACCCATGCCGAGGACATGACCATCACCGTGCAGCCCGGGGTCACCCGCACTGCCGTGAACCGGGCGCTGGAGGGCAAGGGACTCTTCTTCCCGGTGGACCCTGGTGCCGATGCCTCCCTCGGCGGCATGTGCGCCACCCGCGCCAGCGGCACCAACGCCGTGCGATACGGGACGATGCGCGACAACGTCCTCGCGCTGGAGGTGGTGACGGCTGGCGGCGACGTGATTCGCACCGGCACGCGGGCGAGGAAGAGCAGCGCCGGCTACGACCTGACGCGCCTGATGATCGGCAGCGAAGGCACGCTGGGCGTGATCACCGAGATCACCCTCCGACTCCATCCGCTGCCGGAGTCGGTGGCCGCCGCGACGTGCTCGTTCGCCGGCATCGCCCCGGCGGTCCGCACGGCGATGGCGATCATCCAGGCGGGGATCCCCATCGCGCGCTGCGAGTTGATCGACACGCACACCGTGCGGATGGTCAACGCCCACTCGAGGCTGACACTGCCCGAACAGCCGATGCTGCTGATGGAGTTCCATGGGTCGGCCACCGACGTTGCCGACCAGGCCCGCCTCACCGAGGCGCTGGCACTGGAGCAGGGCGGCGAGGCGTTCGCGTGGACGACGACGCCCGAGGAGCGGACGCGGTTGTGGACGGCGCGGCACAATGCGTACTTCGCCGCGGTCCATGCCTATCCCGGTCGACGCATCATCTCGACGGACACATGTGTGCCCATCTCGCGGCTGGCCGACTGCCTGCTGGGCTCGGCGGCAGAGGCCGAGGCGACGGGACTGCCCCACTACCTGCTCGGACACGTGGGGGATGGCAACTTCCACTTCGGCTACGTCATCGACCCCGAGAACACCGACGACTGGCGCGTCGCCGAAGCGCTGAACCAGACGCTGGTGCGACGGGCGCTGGCCCTGGGCGGCACCTGCTCGGGCGAGCACGGCATCGGCCTGCACAAGATGCGCTTTCTCGTCGAGGAAGCCGGCGACGGCGCCATCGCGATGATGCGCGCCATCAAGCAGGCCCTCGATCCGCTGGGGATCATGAATCCCGGCAAGATCTTCGAGATCTGACGCGACTGACCGGACCCGCCGGCCAGTCAGCCCTGCGGCGGGTCGACGGCCGCGTCGTAGACATGACGCACCGGTGCGCGGTCCGGCGCGCCCGCGCGACCGCCCTTCATCGTCGTCTCGACCGTCAGCTGACGGCGCGACGCGTCGAGACGGTACGTGCGCACGACCGTCGGGCCGCGTCCCGTCTTCCACTCGGTCACCAGCCCGCCGTCCTTCCACTGCGTGCGGGTCTCGACCGTCGCCGCCGCGAGCTGGTGCTTCTCGTCCTTGCCGTTGGCGACGAACTTCCGGACCCGCCCCTGGTCGTCGGTGACGCTGAAGGTGTCGCCACCCTGCACGATGGTCAGGCGCACGGCAGGCTGCAGCAGCTCGCGGAGGGTGTCTCGCATCTGCGCCATGTCGGCCTCATCGGGACGTCCCCCTCCGCGACCACCGCCACGGCCACCGCCCATCCCCCCGGGACGCCCGCGTCCCCCCATGCCAGAGGCGCCGCCACCACGGCCGCTCTGCCCCGCCGCGGGAGGCCGCATCTCTCCCGAGCCACCGCCCGCACGCGTCGAGAGGTCGCGATTCAACTGCCACACCCCGCCGAGGTCGGGATGCGCCGGCACCTCCTGCGCCGGGCGCGCCATCAGGGTGCCTGCTGCCGCCACGACGATCGCGCACGTCGCGATGCCCGCCGTCATCCAGTGCCTGCCGTGTCTCACATCGACCTCTGGGAAGACGCACGGGCCACGCGGTGCGCGTGGCGTCGGCCCCTCGCCGACTATTGACGGTCGGCGATGCGGCGCAGACGAGGCAGAACGATGAAAATTGTGAGGCGCGGCCTCACGGGCGCCGCGGGCGACGCCGCTCGCCGCCCCGTGCGACCGGCCGCTCCTCGCCGCTGGCCGTGTCGACGATGTGGTCCAAGTGCGCGTCCCCGTGGATGAGATCGGCCCCATGGTGATGGGCACACGCCATGATCAGCAGGTCGGTTGCCGGCACCGACGCACCAGTGCGCCGACTCGACCGAGCGAGCTGGTACGCGAGGTCCCACACCTCCGCGGTGATGGCCAGGTCGGGCAGGACGCGCTCGAACTCCTTCAGCGTGCGCACCTCGCGGTCGCCGCCGGCGCCATTCCACAGCTCGAGACGCACCGGCGCGCACCAGCACGCGAGCCCGGCCCGCAGCGCCGCGTCGACGCGCTGCCGCACCTCGACGTCCCCGTCGGGCCGCAGGAAGTGAATCCACGCCGAGCTGTCGACCAGCACCATGGTCAGCCCTGCTGACGATGCGCCTGCAGTTGCGCCACCGTCAGCAACTGATCACAGGTCCCCGCAAATCTGGTCAGTTCCGCCACGCGCCGACGCGCGTTGAACTCGACGATGGCCGTGACGATGGCGTCGCGCTTGGTCCGTGCCTTCGTGAAGCGCATGGCATCTTCCAGCTCCCGCTCGGGAATATCCACCGACGTCTTCATGAATCCATCCTAACGTCGTCCAGAATCCCTGACAAGACCACCTGGCTTCTCGTCACGGACGGGGGCGCGCCTGCGCACGATCGCGCACGCGCCAGCCGAGGACGCGATCGGCGTTGGACTGGTAGATCTTCCGCAGGACCCCATCCGGCAGGTGCAGGCCGTAGACGCGCCATTCGCCCGTCGGCGGAAACGGATGGTCGTAGTACTTGAAGTACTCGTCGGCCGTCTCGAGCAGCCGGTAGTACAGGCGATGGCGTGGCTGGTCGACGCGGCCCGGATACCGGTCGGTGCCGAACAGCACCCGGTCCTGCCAGCGGATCAGGAAGGCCCGCGCCGTGTAGGGCTGCCGGCCGAGTTCGGCTTCGCGCGCCGACAGGTCGACGACGAAGTTGGGCAGGCGCGCCAGGCGTCGCTCCAGCGCGGCGAGATCCTCGCCGTTGTCCCCGAGATGCGCCCCGATGAACGTCGTCGTCGGGTGGCGGGCCACGACGCGGTCGCGCTGCCGCAACACCTCCTCCCGCTTCGGGAAGGCCGCGCCGTGGAAGCTCCAGTCGGGATGGCGCTTGAGCTGCAGCCAGCGCTCGTTCTTCTCGTCGATGGGATCGAAGAACGCGACCGGATCGGCCGAGTGGATCAGCACCGGAATCTTCAGGCGCCCGCAGGCCGCCCAGATCGGGTCGATGCGCGGGTCGTCGATGGCGACGACGGCGCCGCTGCGGTCCTTGATCGTCAGGCCGAGGTTCTTGAAGATCTTGAGGCCGGCGGCGCCCCGAGCCACCGCACGTTCGAGCATCGAGACGTGGTCGGCCGCGAACGTCGGCTCGTCGATCCGGCTGAAGTCGACGTTGGCAAAGATGACGAGCCGCCCCGGCGCGGCGTCGTGATAGCGCGCCAGCATGCGCTCGAGCTGCGGCCCGAATCCCCCACTGAGATTGACGGCCCGCTCGACGCCGAGGTCGTCCATCGCCTTCAGCAGCACGGACGGGTCCAGCGAGGCCGACCAGTGGGCATGGATGTCGGTGGCCGGGTACTTCGGGCGATCGACGCGCGTCTCGCGCAGGACGAGTGCCGGCGTGGGGTCGTACGGCTTGAGCACCGACTCGCCGACGAAGAGGGCCTGCCCCATCGGCGGCTCCGGTTCACGTTCCTGCGCGACGGTCCATGCGGCCGCGCCGCCCAGCACCAGCCCAGCCATGCCGACCGTCAACGGTGCAGCAATTTTTTGAAACGTATTTCGAATGGTGCGAGACTCTCGCATGCCCCAATCACTCCTTGCCCAGATGGTGCTGCCGCTGAGCGTATGCGCGCTGGTCGTCGGTGTCGCGGTTCAGCCATCCCTCACGGCCGGCTCGGCGAGCCGGCCCTCCCACATCTCGTCTCCGTCGGCCGGCACCCTCGGCCAGCCCCCACAGCCGACGTCGCGGCCCGCCCGCAACGCTCAGCACGTGGACGTGTACAAGGTCACCGGCCGCTACGGTGGCTGGCCCGCCAATCATGGCATCTGGGCGTGGGGCAACGAGATCCTCCTCGGATTCGAGGCCGGCTACTTCAAGGACAACCAGGGCGGGCACTCGATCGACTACACCCGCCCGGCCGAGCACCTGCTCGCGCGCAGCCTCGACGGCGGCGTCACGTGGTCCCTCGAGCATCCCGAGGGACTGAAGCCGCCGCCGGGCGTCCAGCAGGCGGGCGTCCCCGTCGAAGCCGGCCGCCCCGTCACCGAGAGCCCGGGCAACATCCCGTTCACGCACCCGGACTTCGTCTTCACGGCGCGGATGGCGAGCATCCACGTCGGGCCGTCGCGCTTCTACTACTCGACCGATCGCGGCCGGCAGTGGCAGGGTCCCTTCGCGCTGCCCGATCTCGGCACGCCCGGTCTCGCCGCCCGCACGGACTACGTCGTCGACGGGCCGCAGACGATGACGATCTTCCTGACGGCTGGCAAGACCAACAAGAAGGAGGGGCGGGTCGTGGCCGCGCGGACGACCGATGGGGGCAAGACCTGGACGCGTCTCGGCTACGTGCACGACGAACCGGCCGACACCGACTACGGCATCATGCCTTCGTCGGTGCGACTCTCACCGACCAGCCTGCTGACCACCGTGCGATTTCGCCGCTGGATCGAGGCCTACCGGTCGGATGACAACGGCAGCACGTGGCGGCACGTCACGCGTGCGGTGCCCGACACGGGTCGCGGCAATCCGCCGAGCCTGGTGAAGCTGAAGGACGGGCGTCTCGTCGTGACCTACGGCTACCGGGCGGAGCCGTACGGCATCCGTGCCCGCATCAGCAGCGACGAGGGCGCGACCTGGAACGACGAGGTCGTCCTGCGCAGCGACGGCGGCACCTGGGACCTCGGCTACCCGCGCACGGTGCAGCGTCCGGACGGCAAGCTGGTGACGGCGTACTACTACAACGTCGGCAACACCGAGCGGTTCATCGGCGCGACCATCTGGGAGCCGTAGCGCGCCTGCCGGCGGTTCGACGCCTCAGAACGTGACGCTCTGCCTGATGCCGACGTTGAAGCCCTGTGCGTCCACGCCCGAGCCCATGATGCGGTAGTTGCGATCGAGCAGATTCTCGGCAAACAGCACCGTGGACCACGAGGCCGCTCGCCAGCCGGCTCGGAGGTTGAGCGTCGAGAACCCCGGATGCGCGGTGTACATCGGCGACGGCAGGCGAGACGGTCCCAGGACACGCACGATCACCTGGTCCGCCGTTTCGCCGGTCGCCGAGAGCACACCCTGACTGACGAGTCCGCGCGCCACCGCGCCGTTGTTGAAGAAGTTGCGGATCTCGTCGGCCGTGCGCATGCCGCCGATGCGAGCCTGTGCCAGGTCGTTGCCCGACAGGCGGCCCTGCGACGCGGCAAACATGGTGTACGCCTCGAGGGAGGCGCGTCCCTTGCGGGGCTGCCACCGCAGGCTGGCGTACCCGTGCAGGGGCGGAATGCCGTTCTCGAGGCCCGGCGCCCGTCCTGTGGCGACATCGGTGCCGCGCACCGCGGCCACGTTGGCGTGTGCCGAGAGCGTGGACGTGACCGACACGTCCACCGTGCCCTCGACGCCCCTCATGCGCAGATGCCCGCCGTTGGTCCGCACGAAGACCGGCGTGCTGGCCAGCGAGGTGTAGGTCGCTCCGAGCGCATCCTGCCGCGTCATCGGCTGGCCGCCGATCAGCGTGCCGAGCGGCGCGGGATCGAGCACCAGCACGCTGCGGGTGATGAAGTCGGTGACGTCGGCATGGAAGGCCGACACCGTGCCGCTCACGCGTCGTCCCTGCGCCCTGAGGCCGACCTCGTAGCTGGTCAGGGATTCGGGCCGCAGCGTCTCGACGCGCCGGGCGCCGTCGAGACCGACCGCGCCGAACTCGATCGATCGCCCGCCGAGCCGCACGCCTTCCTCGGGTGACACCTCGAACCCGGCCCCGGACACGCCGATGCTGCCGAAGTCGTTGACGTTCGGGGCGCGGAAGCCGCGGTTGACGCCAGCCGTGGCCACGAGTCCCTCGCGCAGACGGAGCACCACACTCGCCGCGCCGGTCCACTGGCCCGCGGCCGTCTCGAACGCCGGCACCATCGCGGCCGGGGTGGTCCCCGACGCCGGCTGACTGTAGGCGTAGCCGCTGTATCGCCCACCGAGCGAGACATGCAGACGATCGGGAAGGAGCGCGAACCCATCCTGGACGAACAGGCCGACGGTGCGGTACCCCGCGCCATCGGGGAAGCGGGCGCGCACTGGCACACCGGCGTCGAAACCGCCCGACAGCGGATCGTAGCGGCGCTCGAGGCGCTGGGCATCGACGCGCTCGTCGTAGACTTCGGCGCCGAGGCTGACGGCGTGTCGCGCCCAGATGGACGCCGTGGTCACCTGATAGCCGAAGACGCGCGTGCGGTTGCGCTCGTCGGTTCGCGCCGACAACAGGCCCGCCCGGTTGTTGTTGACGTTCTGGAACGCACGGTCGTCCCGCTGCTGATTCATCGACACCCGCGCCGACAGCGTGTCGATCACGCCGAGGCCGACGCGGTCGTAACGCACCACGGCGAAATCGAGCGTCTGCGGATCGAAGAAGTGGACGAGATTGCCGAGCCCGCCGTCCAGCTGGTCGTAGCGGCTGGCGCCACGCTGCTCGCCACGGATGTACTGCGCCGAGAAGGCGTCCGAGGTGGTGGGGCGAATCGCGACCTTGGCCGTGGTGCCGGTCTGCCGAAACCCGGTCTGGTTCAGGCGCGACCCGAGCACCGACGAGGGCAGGCCGAGCAGGCGAGTGGCGACCGACCTGGAGTCGTCGCCGCCGCCCGCCCGTCGATCGCCCGCCGACGATGCGCTCGCGTCGAGGAGGAAACTCCAGCCGCGGACGCCCCCGGTGACGAAGCTCGTCGCGCTCGCCAACCGATCGGCCGACGAACCGGTCACCGCACCACCGCCCTGCACACCGAAGTGGTCGCCGCCTCCGCCCGCCCGGCGCGACACCACCTGAATCGTCCCGCCGAGGGCGTCGGACCCGTACTCCACCGAGCTCGGGCCATGCATCACCTCGATGCGATCCACGGTGTTCGGGTCGATGAATGCGAGGTACTGGTTGGCCCCGGGACGAAAGGTGCCAGTGTTGAAGCGCACGCCATCGAGCAGCGTCACGACGTGCTGCCCGGTCATGCCCCGCACGAACGGCGAGCCCTGGCTGGTGGAGGTCTGCTGGACGCTGACGCCGACCAGCCCCCGCATGGCCTCGGGCAGCGTGACGAACAGGCGCGACGCCAATTCGCCGCTCTCGAGTGTCGTCACGTGCCGCGGCGTTTCGAGCGTCGTCTGCGAGGCGCCCGGCATCGGCGTCACGGTGACGCGCTCCGTGACGCCCTGCGGCTCGAGCACGACGACGGCGGAGGCGCCCAGGTCCGACGGCCGCACCAGCGTGCGACGCCCGGCGAAACCGCGTGCCTGCACCACCACCACGCAGCCGGTGGCCTCGGGGCACTCCGCCTCGAACGCGCCAGCGGCATCGCTGGTCACGCGCGCGACCTCGATGTCGGCCCCCGTGAGAATCACGACGTCGGCGCCGACGATCGCGGCACCAGAGCCGTCCCGCACGTCGCCCTTGATGGCGATCGGCGCGCTGCTGGCCGGTGTGACACCGGCCAGCAGCGCGAGCAGGATCAGGATCGCGTCAGGGCGTCTTCCAGGAGAACGCGCCATCCACATCGATGTACCCCTGTCGTACGGTGCCGCCCTCGGTCCACTTGACCAGGGCGAGTCCGTTCGAGAAGTCGGCCGCCCAGTCGAACCGGGCCGCGATGACGACGCGGCCGGCCGCGTCGAGGTAGCCGAAGCGATCGCCGACGCGGGTGACCGCACGCCCGTCGTGGAAATCGCCGGCGTAGGTCAGGCTGGTCGGAATCACCAGCGCGCCGGTCCGATCGACGAACCCGTGACGCGGCACACCCTCCGCGTCGAAGATCGCGACACGACCACGTCCCTCGGAGAACGGCTCGGCGCCGCGATAGACCGGGGCGATGACCACCGCGCCCGACCGATCGGCGTAGCCCCAGCCCGCCTCGGTCATCACCGGGGCGAGGCCGCCGCTGAACCGGCCCGCGCGGTCGTACGTGGGCGGCACCACCATCTGCCCGGCCCGGTCGATGAAGCCCCACCGGCCCGACTCCGCCACCGCCGCAAGTCCCTCGGAGAACGGCAGGGCCGCCGAGTACTTCTCGGACACGACGGTGGTGCCATCGGCATCGATGAAGCCCCAGACACGGCCGATCTTGACCGGCAGCCGACCTTCCCGGAGGACCGAGATTTCACCAAAGGACGGCGACGCCAGGACCACGCGGCCCTGCCGGTCGATGATCGACGAGCGACCATCGACGCGAACCGCCGCCCGTCCCTCCATGAAGTCGCCAGCGACATCGAACTGCGGCGGCAGCACCTCGCGCCCCTGCGGATCGATGTAGCCCCACTTCGCTCCGACCCGCACCGCCGCGAGGCCGTCGGCAAACGGACTGGCGGCGGTGTAGGTCGGCGGCACGCGGACCTGCCCCGCCCGATCGATGAACCCGACGCGCCCCGAGACCTCGATGCGATAGCGCGCCTCGACGTCCGTACCCGACACCGACGTCGTCGCCGGAAGGGCGACGAGCAGCGCCGCGAGCGCGAGGGCCCACCCGCCTCTCATGGGCGGCGGCTCCCGTCGGTCGTGCGCCGACGCGCCGTGGCGCGGGCACGGTACGCCGCCGCGACGGCACCGACCGCGAGCAGCATCATCGAGCCCGGCTCGGGCACCACGCAGTTGCCGCCGACACACACGCTGCCGTTGCGCACGCCGCCGAGGTCCAGCGTGGCGGAGCCGTCGGCGTTCGAGAGGACGACATCAGAGAGCGTCACCGGGCTCAGGCCGTTGGCCACGGCCAGGAATTCGAGGCGGGCGAGCGTGAACGACGCGCCCTGCAGGGCTGGCAGGTCGGCGGGATCCTCGATCGAGAACACGTACAGGTCGAAGGGCCCCGCCGGGACCACCGGCCCGCTGAAGTCCGTCACCGCACCGAGGCCTGCGCCGACGGTGTAGTTCACGGCCTGCAGGTACGCGCTGTTGAAGCTGACGAAGAAGCTGAATCCGCCCGTGGCCTCGGTGAGGCCGGCCACTTCGATGTCGACGAACACGGGATCGCCGGCCGTCGCATCCTGCTGGGTGGGGGAAACGTAGACGATAGGTGCCGCCATCACCGGGCTCCCGGCAAGGCCACAAGCGACCACCATTCCGGCGGCAATGCTCCACATGCGTGTCATGGTCATCTGAACCCTCTGAAAGGGCCGGCGCCTCGCGACGCCGGCCAGCGGTGATGGGCGTTACTGGGCGCAGCTGGCGCGGGTGCAACGCAGCGTGCAGTACCGGGTGTCGGCCACGTTGATGCGACCATCGTTGTTGGCGTCGCGCGGATCACTCGCCGTCGGCGTCTGCCCGGCGCCCTGGCGAATCAGCAGCAGGTCGGCGCTGTCGATGTCGCTGTCGCGGTCGACGTCACAGGCCGTGACGGTGACGCGCGTGGCCACGAGCAGGTCGGACAACACCGGCGTGACGGCGGCATCGTCGGTGCGCAGGGTGGCGCGCACCTCGATGAAGCGCCCGACCTGGGTGAGCGCGGCGCCGTTGGTCACGGGCGCGAAGGTGGCACTGGCCAGATTGGCCTCGAGGTCGGCCGTCCTGGCCTCGACCTGGATGCTGGTGCCGGCCGGCTCGCTGCCTTGCGCTTCGCTGTTCCACGCGATGCGATCCCACACGTTGCCGGCGGTGCCGCTGTCCTGCACCACCGTCCAGCGTCCGAGGGGATTGGTGGTCGAGAACGCCGAGATGCCCGTCGCGTCGGAGTAGGTGTAGGGCTGGTTGCCGATGGGGAACACCCCGAGCGCCGCGCCGTTGGTGCCGCGATACTTCGACAGATTGGCCGACGTGCGATGAATCAACCACACGTCACCAGCCGCATCCACCTGCACGCCGCGCACCTCGCCCGTACCCGGCTGCGCCGGCGCCGACCACAGGACGGCTCCCGCGGGCGAGAACTTCGTCACGCCGCCCGATCCCCAGTTCCCGGCCACGATGTTGCCGCCAGAATCGACGGCAATGCCCAGCGCCGCGAAGCAGGCGGAGGCAATCGAGCTGAACGTGTCGGTGGCCGGATTGAAGGTGACGAACGAGCAGCCCGAGCTGAGGGCCTGGTACACCCGGTTGTTGCCGATGGCGATGCCGTAGTCACTGCCGAACGCCGCGTGGCTCCAGACGTTGACCAGCGCGTTGGTCGAGGTGTTCAGCTCGAGCAGCGTCGAGCCGAGCGACGCGCCCCACAGCGTCCCGTTGCCGTCGACCAGGCAGCCGTAGGGGGAGTTCGAGCCCGAGGAGATCGGCCCCGCGAGCAGGGCACCGTCGTCAGGCGCCAACTTGTAGTACTGCAGGCTGTTGAACATCCCCACCCAGATGTTGCCGTCGCCGTCGCGGCAGAGCGACCGACCGAGCCCGTTGGCCGGGCCGACCTGCACCACCCACTCGATGCGCTCGTCGGTGAGTTCCGCCACATCCACCTGGTTGTCACCGTCGAGATCGCCGAGCGGCCGTGTCTCGGCCACGCTGATCACCCCGTTGTTGTCGAGATCGGACGAGGTGTCGATGACGCCGTTCAGATTGCGGTCGATGCCGCCCGACGCCAGGATCTTGAAGACCTCGACCCGGCGCCCGTCGAAGCGACGATTGGCGATGTAGACGTTGCCGTCCGTGTCGACCGCGGTCCGCGATGGCGCCGCCCCGGCATAGGCGTTCCCGAGGTGATTGACGTGGCCGGTCTGGCCGGCGGGCCCGAACCCGGTGCGATAGCGCGCGAGCTCGCGCCCCGTCGCGGTGTCGATCTTCGAGACCGTGTCCTCGCCGGCATTGGCAATCCACATCGTCGGCAGCGTGGTCCGCTGGGCGCTGATCTGAAGCTGGTTCGACCCCGGTGCGTCGTAGTTCACGTTGAACAGGGTGCCCCGGTCGAAATCGGCATCCGTCGTATAGAGCTTGTTGGCCCCGATGAACCCGGCGGCGCCCAGCGTCGGCGACAGCAGCGCCACCCCCAGGGCCACGGTGGCGGACATGCCAAGGACGACCCCGGCAGTGCACTTCCTCGCAAGAGCTCGGACAAGACCCATGGAGCGCTACTCCTTCCCTCGACGATCGGACGACCTGCTGTGACATGAACGGACCGTTGGACAGGTCCGGTGCTTCGAGTGCAAACCGGACGCCATGACACGACGGCGTCCGTCGCGTGCCCCGTCCCGAAATAAGGTTCTACATGGCTTACGCGTCCCGTGTCCCACCATCCGCGTCGGCCTTGTGCAGGGCGCGGTGCACGGCCGACCGACTCACCCCGAGCGCCGCCGCGAGGGCCCGCACGCTGCAATGGCCGGCCGCCATCGCCTGCGCCTGCGCCTCCCACAACTGCGCCCGCCCCGCGCCCGCCAGTCGGGACTTCCGGCCGCGGCCGGGCGCATCGTGCGCGAGCGCCGGAGGACCGCCCTCGAGGAAGCGGCGCCGCCACAGCGTCACCGTCCGCGGGCTCACGCCGACGATCGCCGCGGTCTCGCGCACGCCGTGCCCCTCCAGGGCCAGCACCACGCGGCTGCGACGCACGATGCGCTGCGCCATCGTGCCGGAACGCACCCAGTGCTCGAGCAGCGCACGCTGGTCGGCAGCAAGGGTGAACAGCAAGACACCACGACGCATGACGTATCTACTTTCGGGACAGCCAGACAGGCCGCTGATCGGTGTCCACTGCGAGTCGCCGCCCCTGATGCCTTTTGTCTGAGCAGGGCGGCACAGGCTGACTTCCGGGTCGGCCTGACTGACGATGCGCTGCAGGGACCACTCACTACAACGGCATCGATACACGAACCGTACAAGTCGTGACGAGGTGGGGCGTCCTGGTCACACGCCAGCGGTGCGCAGCCTTCACAGTGTGGCGAAAAGGTCGCACGAAGACGGGTAGGATGTCGCCACATGGTGATCACACGCCTCGTCGTCTGTGCCGTCCTTGCGGCCGTCGTCAGTCTCACGTCGCGCCTGGATGCGCAAGCCCCGCCGTCGCCGTACTTCCCACCCGCTGGTGCGTGGGAGCCCCAATCGCCGGCCGCACTCGGCATGGACCCCATGGCGCTGGCCGAGGCCATCCGCTTCGCACAGGGACGCGACTCCACACGCGCGATGGACTTCTCTGATCAGGAGCGCATCTTCGGCACGTTGCTCGGCTCGGTGCCGACGCGTCGAGCCGCGACCAACGGGCTGGTCATCTACAAGGGCTACGTCGTGGCGACGTTCGGCGATCCCACGAGCGTGGACCCCACGTACTCGGTCGCCAAGAGCCTGCTCGCCACCGTCGCGGGCGTGGCCGTGCGTGAGGGACGACTCATGGTCGACGCGCCGGTGGGCCGGACGGTCAGGGACGGCGGCTACGACTCGCCACGCAATGCGCAGGTCACCTGGAAGATGCACCTGCAGCAGGAGAGCGAGTGGGAAGGCGAGCTCTGGGGCAAGTCCCACGACTTCATCGGCCGCGCCGCCTTCGGCGAAGGCGCGCGAGCGCCGCGGTCCCTGCAGCCGCCGGGGACGTTCTACGAGTACAACGACGTGCGGATCAATCGCTTCGCCCTGTCGCTGCTGCGCACGTTCGGGCGCCCCGTCCCCGACGTGTTCCGCACCGACGTCATGGATCCGATCGGCGCCTCGTCGTCCTGGAAGTGGGTCCCGTACGTGAACAGCTACGTGGACGTCGATGGGGTGCGCATGGCCTCGGTCAGTGGGGGAACGCGCTGGGGCGGCGGCATGTGGATCGACGCCTGGGACCTGGCACGCGTCGGCTACCTGTGGCTGCGTGAGGGACGATGGGGCGACCGGCAGATCGTCCCGAGCGCCTTCGTGAAGGAGGCGCTGACGCCGAGCGCGCACGGCCCCGACTACGGCTATCTGTGGTGGCTGAACACGAAGGGCTCGAACCTCCCCGGCCTGCCCCGCACTGCCTACTCGGCCCGCGGCGCCGGCGGCAACACGATCACGGTCTCGCCCGAGCACGACCTCGTCGTCGTGCTGCGGTGGCAGCAGGGCAACGAGGCCGAGGTCGTCCGGAGGGTGATCGCCGCCATCCGCTAGACCCACGGGCCGCGCGAACCCGTGCTACAACTGGGGCCGCACTTCGAGGAGAGACGAGATGCGTGTGGTGATCTGCTGCCTGCTTGCCAGTAGCGTGCTTGCTGCCACGCCGTGCCGCGCGCAGACGCCGGAGCAGCATGGCGCGGCGTATGCCCGCGCGATGGCCGCCGCCGAGCGCACCTTGCACGCGTGGCTGCGCGCGGCCGACCCGACCACCACGCTGATGCCGGACCGGGTGACCGGCGAGGCCCGCGTCGCGACGCCGCACAACTTCGCCGCCGACCTCTATCCGTATCTGATCCTCACGGCGAAGCTGACCGACCCGCCGCTCTACGACGGGAAGATGCTGGAGATGTTGCGCAACGAGGTCCGCTACACGACGGCGTCCGGATCGGTGCCGGGCAACTACGACCTCGCCACACGGACGCTGGGGCCTGCCAGCTTGTTCGGCGCTGGCGAGTACGCCAAGGACGGCCTCATCACGGTGACCGAGTTGCTCGGCCGCACTCCGTGGTTCTACCGCATGGCCGACATGATCGCCGACGCGATGGACCGTGCGCCGATCGCCACTCGCTGGGGCAGGCTCCCGGCGGCCGACGGCGAACTGAACGGCGACTTCCTCCAGGTGCTCGTGCGCCTGTCGACGATGACCGGCGATCCCCGCTATCTGACCTGGGCCCGCGGCATCGCCGATGCCTACGTCGAGGAGGTGCTGCCGGGCAACTTCGGCGTGCCCTCGACGAAGTGGGACTTCACCACGCATACCGGCGAGGCCCAGTTGCGACTGCGCGACCACGGCAACGAACTGGTGGTCGGCCTGACGCTGTTGTACGCCCTCGAGTCCGACCTGGCCTCCGATCGCGCCGCTCGCTACGGCGCGGCCGTCAGGACCATGCTCGACCGCATCCTCGCCTCGGCCAATGCCGACGGCATGCTGTACAACCAGGTGGACGCCCGCACGCTCGCCCCCAGCAACGACGGCCTGTCCGACAACTGGGGCTACGTCTACGGCGCGATGTACACCTTCTACCAGGTGACCGGCGAGGCGACGTATCGGGACGCGGTGCGCCGCGTGCTGGGACAGTTGCCGACGTATCGTCGCCACGTCTGGGAACCGCGCCCGCCGTCGGCCAACCTGCCGCTCGGCTCCTTCGACGGATATGCCGACGCCATCGAGAGCGCCATCTATCTGGTGAATCGCGAGCCGGTGCCCGAAGCCCTCGCGTGGATCGAGTCCGAGATCGCGGTGATGCTCGACATGCAGCGGGCCGACGGGCACCTCGAGGACTGGTACGGCGAGGGCAACTTCAATCGCACGCTCCTGCTCTACGCGCTGATGAAGAGCCAGGGGGTGATGCCGGCCGAGAAGGCCCCTGGCCTGCAGCTCGGTGCGGTGCGAGAAGGCGACGGTGTGCGCCTGCACGTGGGCGGCGTCGCGGCCGTGCGCCTGCAGTTCGATGTCGCGCGGCACCGCCGTGTGATCAATCTCGCGAAGAACTACGTGCGCCTGAACGAGTTCCCGGAGTGGTTCGTGGTCGAGCCCAACTGGCTGTACCGCGTCAGCGGGGGCACGGGCACACCGCGGCTGCGGCTCGGCTCGGAGTTGATGCAGGGCGAGCGCTTCGAGGCCGGCACGTGGACGATTGCGCCGGTCGGTCCGCCCCCCTACGGTCACCGCACCCTCGACCCGCAGTGATGCCGCGTCGTTCACCAGAAGGACTGAGGCCCTGATGTTCTGCCCACAGGATCGTCGCACGCCGGAGTGGACCGCATGACGAAGGCACTCGGCTGCCTGGCGCACCTGGTCCTCATCGTGGGGCTCACGATTGGCATCGACCAGGCCACCGGCGCGCACGTCGCGGCCGCGTTGCGGCCGTGGGTCGGCCTGGTCGCGGCCACCCTGCTGGTGCTCGGCGCCTCGAACGTCTTCCACCTGCTGCGCGGGTATGGACAGGGCGACAGCTCGCGCGGCGCCCTGCTGGCACGGGCGGCCACGGGTGAACCGCCCGCCGAGGGCGGTCCGATGCTGGTCACCGGCACCGTGCGTGCGGAGGGCGCCGCGCTGCGTGCCCCGCTCTCCGGCACCGAGTGCGTCGCCTACCAGTACCGCCTCTACAAACGCGCCCGCGTGGCGGTGGGTGACCGCCGGCGCACGACGGTCTACTGGGGAGGCTATGCCTGTCAGCCCTTCACCATCGACACCGACGCGCGCGCCGTCCGCGTCGTGGGGATGCCGGACTTCGTCGACGAGCCCAACCGCGACCGGTCGAGCGCGACCATCGAGCGCACGCGGACCTACCTCGCCGCCACGCCGTTCGACGAGGTCGCCGGCGCCGAGGTCGTCTCGCTCTTCGGCACGATGGTCGGCGATCGTGTCGGCAACGCGCAGGCAGGCCTGCGCCGCGACTGGCACCGGGCCAACACGTCGCCTGATGCCGCAACGCTCCGGTTCGAGGAACACGTGCTTCCCGTGGGCGCCACCGTGTCTGCGGCCGGACACTGGCTGCCCGACCGTCGCGTGCTCGGTCCCGACCCCGGCGGCCTCGGCGGGTCGCCGCTGACGATGGTGACCGGCGGGCCCGCGCCCCTGCTGCGCCGCAACACCGCCCTGCCGAGTTCGGCCATCGCCGTGGCGCTCTTCGGCCTCGTGCTGCTGGTGCTGGGCGCGGCGGTGGTGTGGGCCGCCAGTCAGGGCCATCTCGCGCACCTGCCCGCGCTCGAGTAGCGCGGCGTTCGCACCGGTCCCCCTCGTCGTTAGGTCGTCTGGAGGCACTCCATGCATCGACGACACTTCCTGCGGTCGGCTGCTGCCGCCGCGGGCCTCATGCCCCTGGCGGCGCGGCCCGCGCTGGCCACGCTGTACCAGACGGCCGCGAAGGCCGCCGGCGATCTGGAGGCCATCCGTGGCGACGGCCGCGCCGTCACGCTGCCCGCCTCGGCCATCAAGGACCTGGCGGCGAGCCTGCGCGGCCCGGTGCTGCTCGCGGACTCGGCCGGCTACGACAGCGCCCGACGCGTGCTCAATCCGGCCATCGACCGACGACCGGCACTCATCGTGCAGCCGACGGGTGCGGCCGACGTGAGCCGCGCGGTGCACTTCGCCGCCGCGCACGGCCTGCTGGTCGCGGTCAAGTGCGGCGGCCACAGCTTCTCGGGCATGTCCACCTGCGACAAGGGGATGCAGATCGACCTGTCCGGCATGCGCAGCGTGCGCGTCGATGCCAGGGCCAGGCGGGCCTACGTCGAAGGGGGCACGCTGCTTGGGCTCGTCGACCACGAAGCCGCGGCGCACGGCATGGTGACGCCACTCGGCACCGTGTCGCACACGGGCGTCGGCGGACTGACGACCGGCGGCGGCTTCGGCCGACTGGCACGGACCTACGGCCTCGCCGTCGACAACGTCGTCGGCGTCGATGTCGTGACGGCCGATGGCCGCGTGCGTCACGCTGACGCGCAGGAACACGCCGACCTGTACTGGGGGGTGCGGGGTGGCGGCGGCAACTTCGGCGTGGTGACCAGCTTCGAGTTCCAGTTGCACCCCTTCGCCGGCACGGTCACGGCCGGCGAAGTCGTCTTCCCGATCGCCCGGGCGCGTGAGGTCCTCCGCTTCTACGCGGAGTGGTCGCAGCGGGCGCCAGACGCCCTGTACGTCGATTTCGTGATGGCGCAGCCGCCGGGGGGCAAGGACGGCGTCGCACTGCTGCACGTGTGCTACTGCGGCGACCACGCCGACCGGGACCTCGCCCCGCTGCGCACGCTGGGCACGCCCACGGCCAACACCATCAAGGCACAGCGCTACGTCGACTTCCAGCGCTCGGGCGACTACTCCGACGTCCGGACGATGGGCGAGTACATGAAGAGCGGCTTCACGACCGGCATCGACGAGCGCCTGATTGCCGGCATCGTGGACGGTTTCGAGGGCCATGCGGCCAGATCCACCGCCGTCTTAACGCAGCACGCCGGCGGCGCGATTGGCCGCCAGCCGGTCGGCTCCTGCGCCTTCCCGCACCGGCACGCGCAGCATGCGCTGATGGCCGCCGTGTCCTGGAAGGTTGGCGACGATGGCGCCCCGCACATGGGGTGGGCGCGCAAGTACTGGGCGACCATCGAGCCCCTCACGAGCGGCTTCTACATCAACGAGGTCAACGACGAGTCGCGAGCCGTGCTCAACGCGAACTACCGCGAGAACTTCCCGCGCATGGTCGCCGTGAAGTCGCAGTACGACCCGAACAACCTGTTCCGGCTCAACGCCAACGTCCAGCCCGCCTGACGCGCACCACGGGTCACCTGGGAGGGAGGCTTCGCCGAGGCGTCCGCGCATGCGGCCCGCTCGGCGAGCGGGCCCTCCCATGCGGGCCCTCCCATGCGGGCCCTCCCATGCGGGCCCTCCCATGCGGGCCCTCCCATGCGGGCCTACTTTTCGAAGACGACGACGCCGCCGACGATGGTCATGTCGGCCGTGATCGTGCGAAGCCGCGCCTCGGGCACGGTCAGCAGGTCGTCGGAGAGGATGACGAGATCGCCAAGCTTGCCGACCTCGATCGAACCGCGGTCGGCCTCGTCGAAACTCAGCGCAGCCGCGTCGATGGTCATCATGCGCAGGGCCTCGTCGCGCGTCACGCGCTCCCCTGCCCCGACGACCTGCCCCGACTCCGTGCGGCGACTCACCGCCGTCGCCATCGTCAGGAACGGATTGAACGGATTCATCGCGGTGTCGCGATCGGCCCCGAACATGTGATCGGTGTTGATGGCGACGCGTGCCCCGGCGTCGCGCCACGTCCGCACGCCGATGAAGCGCGCCAGGCGCTGGGGCCCGAGCGCGGCCCTCAGGGCGTCGCCATCCTTGAACAGCCACGCCGGCTGGGTGTCCACGAGCACGCCGAGGGTCGCGACGCGGTGCGCCACCTCGGGTGTCGGAAAGTAGGCGTGAATGAGCGTGTGCCTCGGGTCGGCGCGCGGGTGCGCGCGCTGGGCGGCCTCGAAGGCGTCGAGGACCACATCGACCCCGGCATCACCAGTGACGTGCGCCGTCATCTGCCAGCCGCGCGCGTGGCCAGCCTTGATCCCCGCATGGATGACGTCGGGCGTGGTCGAGAGGAACCCGCGGTACCGCGCGTCCTGGACGCCGTAGAGCGCACGAGACGACTGCCCGTACGGCTCCCGCATGAACGAGGTGCCCAGCAGGATGCCGCCGTCGACCGTGAGCTTCAGCGGCCCCACCTTCAATCGGTCGTCACCCTGGCCCGGCTGCAGCGGCAGCGACGCGATGACGCGGTCCGCGTCGGCGGGCTGCAGACCGGCGGGCAGCATCAGGGTGACGGTCGCGCGGACGTGCAGACGCCCGGTCGTCTTCAACGCCTCGTACGCGCGATAGCCCTCCACGGTGCCGCCGCGCTCGACCACGCTGGTGATGCCCGACTGCAGGTACACGCGGTGCAGCGCCTCGATCTGATCCAGCGGGAGGGCGTCCGTGGCCGGGGGCAGGTACCGCGCCAGGACGCTGCGCGCGTTGCGCACGAGCCCGGTCGGTTCGCCGCCGGGATCGCGCACGACCTGCGCACCCGCGGGATCGGCTGATGTCGCCGTGATACCGGCCGTGCGCAGGGCGGCCGTGTTCAGCACGAAGGCATAGGCGCCATCGGCCACCACCGGTCGGTCTGGCACGGCGGCGTCGAGTTCCGCGCGGGTCGGAAAGCGCCCTTCCGCGAGGCGCGTCGGATAGACGCGTGGGCTCCAGATCCAGCCCGTCCCCGGCGCCCGCCGTGCCTCGTCGCGCAGCCACGCCTGCAGGTCACCGACCGACGACAGCGTGCGGAACGGACGCACGGCCTCGACCGGGGCCGCGCCCAGCGCGTGGACGTGGCTGTCGATCAGCCCCGGGATGACGGTGCGGCCGCGGGCGTCGATGACCCGCGTCGCCGGGCCGGTCCGCGCACGGACCGACGCGGCGTCACCAACCGCGATGATGCGCCCCCCACGAATGGCGACGGCCTCGGCGACCGACGCGCGCGCATCGACGGTGACGACCTTCCCGTTCAGCACGATCAGGTCGGCGGGTTCCGCCGCGGCAACCTGCTGCCCGGCACGCACCGCCGCGCCGCCGATCACGATCGTCCCGGCGGCCAGCCACGCCAGGACGACCGACGTCACGCCCCGAGCCACTCGTCCAGATGGGCCGCGACGAAGGCGTCGTCGGCGAGATGGGGATACGTGCGGTACACGCGATCGATCTCGTCGGCCTGGCCCGGGCTCAGGACTTCGTGCGCATCGAGGCACCGCGTGGTCTCGAGCAGGCCCTGCCGGCGCAGCACCTCGTGAAGGCCGGCGATGCAGCCGGCAAAGCCGTTGGCGGCATCGAAGAAGGCCGCGTTGGCATCGGTGACCTCGACGCCGGCGGTCAGCAGGCTCGCCGGCACCGACGCGGCCCGGGACGCCGCCTGACACTGCGCCAGCAGGTCCACGGCGCCTGAGGTCCACACGGCCCAGTGCCCGAGCAGTCCTCCGGCAATCCGCCGCACGCGACCCGTGCCATCGGGGAATGCCGTCACGAGGTCGGCCACGATGTTGTCGTCGTTGCCGGTGTAGAGCGTGATGTCGTCGCGGCCGGCGTCCATCACCGCCCGCACCACGTCGAGCGTCTGGTAGCGATTGAAGGGCGCGATCTTGATGGCGATGATGCCGGGGATCTCGGCGAAGCGACGCCAGAAGGTGTACGACAGGCGGCGCCCGCCGACCGAGGGCTGCAGGTAGAAGCCGATCACCGGGATGCGGGCGGCCACCGCCTCGCAATGCGCCACGAGCACGTCGTCGGTCGCGTCGGCCAGGGCGGCGAGGCTGAGGAGCCCCGCGTGGTAGCCGAGCGACACGAGCAGGTCGGCTTCGGCGCAGGCCTGCGCGGTGTCGCCACACACGCCGCCGATGCGGACCAGCGGCGTCGCGCGCGCCGCATCGGCCCGATCGAGTTCCTCCCGTGCCAGGGTCAGCACGGGCGCGAAGAGTCCCACCTCCGGCCGCCGGATGGCGAACTGCGTCGTGTGCACGCCGACGGCCAGGCCACCGGCACCGGCCGCGACGTAGTACCGCGTCAGGGCGCGCTGCCGACGTTCGTCGAAGCGTCCATCCGGCGTCAGGGCCAGGGGGTGAGCCGGAATCACGAGCCCACGGTCGAGGGCAGTGCGTACCGCAGCGTTCACGTCAGAATCTCCCGTCTCGCGATTCGAAGTGGGTCGGCTTGCCGAGGCTGGCGCCGCCGCGCGAGACCCAGTCGGCCGTCCAGTCGATCAACTGCGCGAGGCCCACCTGCGGCTGCCCGAGGTCGGACCAGCCACGCGCCCCGTTGCTGAGCAACGCGTCGCCGGCCTCGGTGCCGGTAAAGGTCACCGGGCGCCCGAGACGTGCCCCGAGTGCCACGCACACCTCCCGGACCGACAGTTCGTCGGGCCCGGCGATGTTGACGACGTAGGGGGGCGAGGCCGCGTGCGCCAGGGCGACGAGCGACATCGCATTGGCGTCGCCCTGCCAGATGACGTTGGCGTGCCCCATCGAGAGATCGATGGGCGTGCCCGCCGCGATCTTGCGCGCGAGGTCGACCAGCAGGCCGTACCGCATCTCGGTGGCGTAGTTCAGGCGCAGCAGGCTGACGCGCGTCCCCGCGCTGCGGCTGACGTACTCGAACATGCGTTCGCGGCCAAGGCAGCTCATCGCATACTCGCCGACCGGCGCCACGGCATCCGTCTCCGTGGACCCACCGCGACCGACCGGCGAGAGACCATAGACGTTGCCGGTGGAGAACGCGGCGATCCGGCTGCCGGCGTAGCGGCGGCACACGACGGCGGGCAACCAGGTGTTCATCGCCCAGGTGAGCGACTCGAGGCCCGTGGATCCGAACTTGCGGCCGGCCATGTAGACCACGAGCGGCGCGTCCGGCAACTGCGCCACGGCGGCCTCGTCGAGCAGATCGCAGCGGATCGTCTCCACGCCGTGCGCCCGCAGGGCCTCCTCGTGAGCCGGCTCCGAGAAACGCGACACGCCGATGACACGGCGCGTCACGCCCGCAGCATCGGACGCACGCCTGGCCATGCGCGCAAGGGTCGGGCCCATCTTGCCGGCGACACCGAGGACGACGAGATCGCCGTCGAGGTGCCGCATCGTCTCGATGGCTTCGGAGCTGGGTGTGCTGAGCAGGTCGTCGAGCTGGGCGTCGTCGGCAATGGAGGAGGGCCACGGAGGCGTCTGCGCGGGCATGTGCGCGCATTCTATGCGAGGCCCGCGTGGCGCGGTGGCTGGCTGCGCGGGTGGCTTCGGCAGTAGCCTGTCGGCGTGGGCATCCCCCTGCCGATCTCGCTCCGCGCGATGACACGAGACGACGTGCAGGCCGGCCTGCGGCTGTGCCGTCTCAGCCACTGGAATCAGGTGGCACGCGACTGGGACCAGTTCCTCCGCCTCGCACCCGGGGGAGCGACGGTCGCCGTGGATCCGACCGGTGACGTCGTGGGCACGGTGGCCACGCTGCGCTACGCCGGTCAGTCGACGACCGACGCCCTGGCGTGGGTCGCGATGGTCCTCGTGGATCCCGCCTGCCGTGGCGGCGGCATCGGGACGGCGCTGCTCGAAGCCGGACTCGCCTCCGTGCGTGACGTCGCGACCGTCGGCCTCGATGCGACCCCGCTCGGGCAACCGCTGTACCAGAAGCTCGGGTTCACCGCCGATATCGCGCTCACGCGCATGCGACGCCCTCCGGCGGCACCGTGCGGGCTCGGGCAGGGGGCGTCGGTACGGACGGCGCAGGCGAGCGACCTCGACGCCATCGCGACGCTCGATGCCCACGCGACGGGCCTCGACCGCCGAGCCATGCTGGCGTGGCTGCTCGAAGGCGCCCCGGAGTACGCCTGGGTCTCGGAGGGCCCCCGAGGCATCGACGGCGTCGTACTCGGTCGGCCTGGCCACACGGCGAGTCATCTCGGCCCCCTGCACGCCGTGTCGACGCCCGCGGCGCTCGCGCTGGTCGAGGCCTGCGTGGTCCGCCATCCCACGCACACGTTCCTGCTCGACGTGGCCGAGGCCCGGCCCGACTGGCGGCAGGGCGTCGAGGCGCTGGGGTTCGTCGCCGAGCGTCCGTTCACCCGGATGTATCGCGGTCCGTGGCGTCCGTCCGGCGACGCCACGTGCCTGTGCGCCAGCATCGGCCCGGAGTTCGGCTGAGTCGTCGGGAACCGGCCCTACCCCTGGACACAGCTCGGCCGACTATCATGCGATTACCGTGACCGACGCCTCGCAAAGTCTGTCTGCCATCGCCCGCCCGGATACCGCCGTCTCGAACGACGCGGTGGCCGACGTCCTCGCTCGGACCTGCCCGGCCGACACCTGTCGCGGGCAGCGCATCCTGGCCATCGTGCCCGACGGCACACGCACGGCGCCGGTGGGGCTCGTCTTCCGCCTGCTGCACGACCACCTGGCCGGTGCCGTGGCCTCGCTGGACGTGATGATTGCCCTCGGCACTCACCAGCCGATGTCGGAGGAGGCCATCTGCCGGCGCCTCGACATGACGCTGGCGGAGCGGCAGAGCACCTACCGGGACGTGGCGTTCTACAACCACGAATGGGACAACCCGGCGGCCCTGCGCCGCGTGGGAGTGCTGTCTGCCGACCGCATCCATGACCTGACGGACGGGGCCTTCTCGATCGACGTCCCGGTGGAGATCAACCGCCGTGTGCTCGACTACGACCGCATCGTCATCATCGGCCCGGTCTTCCCGCACGAGGTGGTCGGCTTCTCCGGCGGCAACAAGTACCTGTTCCCCGGCGTCAGTGGCCCGGACATCCTCAACTTCTTCCACTGGCTGGGCGCGGTCGTCACCAACCCGATGATCATCGGCAGCAAGTGGACGCCGGTCCGCAAGGTGGTCGATGCGGCGGGCGCGCTGGTGACTGTCCCCAAGACGTGCTTCTGCCTCGTGGTCCGCCCCGACGGCTCACTGGCCGGCATCGTCGGCGGCACACCGGAAGCCGCGTGGACCGAGGCGAGCGAACTCTCGCGCCAGACGCACATCGTCTACAAGGACCGGCCGTACCACACCGTCCTGTCGTGCGTACCGCCGATGTACGACGACCTGTGGACCGGCGGCAAGGGCATGTACAAGCTCGAGCCCGTCGTGGCCGACGGCGGCGAACTGATCATCTACGCGCCGCACATCTCCGAGGTCTCGGTGACGCACGGCACCCTGTTGCTGGAGGTGGGCTACCACTGCCGCGACTACTTCCGTGGCCAGTGGGACCGCTTCGGTCACCTGCCGTGGGGGGTGCTCGCGCACTCGACACACGTGCGTGGCGTCGGCACCTACGAGGGCGGCGTCGAGCGGTGCCGCATCCAGGTGACCGTGGCCAGCCAGATCCCGGAACACATCTGCCACCAGATCAACCTCGGGTATCGCGACCCGGCGACCATCGACGTCGAGGCGTTCGCCAATCGTGAGGACGAGGGGGTGCTGCTGGTGCGCAAGGCCGGCGAGATGCTCTACCGCCTCGCCAACCCGCCCGCCTGGGCGGTGGGGTCGTAGGTGGACACAGGAATGCCGGAATGCTGGAATGTCGGAGGCCGACCCGGCGGCTACTTGACGCCGATCAGTCGCTCGGCGTTCTTCCAGTAGAACTTCTCCAGCACGTCGCGTGGGAGCCCCAGGGCGTCCACGCGCACGCGGTTGTACTCCAGGGGCGCGGTGCCGGCGTAGTACGCCCAGTCGAGGCGGTACTGGGCCTCGAGCCGTGCCGCGAAGGCCTCGCGCTGCGCGTCGGTGGGCACGGTGGCCGGCGTGCGGAACGGCCGCCACGCCGAGTCGGTGCCATACATGATGCGGTCCTGATACTTCAGGAAGAACGCCCGCACCTTCGCCGAGGACTGCCGGGTGAGGTTGCGGGTGCGGGCCGACACCTCGACGTGAAAGTTCGGGTAGCGGTCCAGCCGTCGTGCGACCTTGTCGACATCATGTTCCATGCTGCCGAGGTGAGCCCCGATGACGATCAGGGTCGGGTGCTTCACCAGGATGTGATCCCGCGCATCCATCAGCTGCTGATGGCTCGGGAACCCGCCCTTGCCGTACAGATGCCACTCAGGATTCTGCGAGTAGTAGCCGTAGTGCAGCCCATCGGGATTCAGTGGCAGCCACGCCTCCAGCGGCTCCGCGAGGTGGGCGAGCAGCGGCTTCTTCCTGGCCGCCAGATGCGCATAGATCGGATCGAGGCTGGCATCGTCGGGAAGCAGGAACGTGCCGTCGGGCCGCGTCAGCTCGAGGCCGACCTCCTTCCAGATCTTCACCATCACGGCGCCCTTCGCGAAGGTCTCGTCGAGCGCGGCCGCCATCCGCGCGCCGTAGTTCGGCTGCAGACGGGTGGTGAGATCGAAGGTCGAGGCGAACGAGAACTGATCCGGGTGCGCCGTGATCAGCCCCACGTTGACGCGGTGCATGAACTCGAGGAAGCCGTCCGTGCCGGGATTGCTGATGTTGACGATGCGGGTGTTGGTGCGGCGCAGCATCGCCACGACGGCGGGGATGTCCTCGTAGACGTGCGAGTGCACATCGATCTTGCGCATCGCCTCGAAGCCGGGCACGTCGGGCGGCGGCGCCGGCGCCTGGGCAGACGGTGACGCGAGTGCCAGCGTCAGGGACACGGTGGCGAAGAGGGCAAGACGACGCGTGGACATAGGCGGTGCGAGACGGGTCCCGAGTCTCAGAGACGGATCTGAGACTCGAGACCTGAAGGACTGGGCCGTGGGCCTTGGGCCCTGGGCCTTGAGTGGTGAGCCCTGAGCCCAGAGCCCTGAGCCTTCTAGAACTGGAACCGCAGCCCGAGCTGCACCGTGCGTGGGTTGCGCGCCAGGGCGCGAATGCGCATGAAGTTCGGGTCGGTCAGGCCGGTAATCGGGTTCCCCCACTGCGCGTGGTTGAACACGTTGGACGACTCGGCGCGCAGTTCGACGCGATAGCGGCCGATCGGGAAGGCACGGAACAGCGAGAAATCGAGGTTCCAGTTCGACGGGCCGCGGAAGGCGTTGCGGCCGCTGTTGCCCCAGGCGTTGCCAGGCTGGCTGAAGGCTGACGGGTCGTACCACCGATCGTCGGGGCCGGCTTCCCCGAAGCCGCCGGAGATCTCCCCACTGACGTTCGCCGTCTGGAGACCACCCTGCTGCTGCAGCAGACCGTTGTCGCCGCCGACCGAGAATGGCGTACCCGAGAGCCATGAGCCGATGCCGTTGATCTGCCAGTTCTTGATCAGCATCGGGAGCACGCCGGAGGCCTCGCGGGCGAACGGCAGTTCGTAGACGAAGCCGAGCTGCACCATGTGCGGGCGGTCGTAGCCGGCATAGGCGTAGTTGCGGTCGAACTGCGACGGCTGGCTCCAGGAGACGACGGCACGGCCGTCATCGTCCACCTGATTGAGCGCCTTGCTGAAGGTGTAGGCGCCCTTGAGCAGCAGCCCGTTCTTGAACGGGCGGTTCAGCGCCATCTGCAGCGAGTGGTAGTTGGCAATCGCAAACGAGCCCCAGTCGAGGATGTTGGCGTTGCCGGCCTGGGCGAAGAAGCGGCGAGCGCCGTTGCCGCCGGACTCGGCGTAGTTCTGGTTGATGTCGGCATACCCGCCCCGCGTGGCCGTGCCGACGTAGCCGGCGCTGACGGCCAGATCGAGCGGGAGCCGCCGTTCGACGAAGACGTTCCACGAGTCGATGGTGCCGCGGTCGATGTCGTTCGGGTTGGGCGAACGCATCGCCACGCCGCGCGGCAGCAGGACGTTGCCGCTCGCGATGTCCGGGTTGGGCGCGCCGGGAATGCCGGCGGCGAGACTGCCGCTCGGGACGAACCCGTTGAGGCCGGCGCCGCTGTAGGCGATGACGAGCGGGTACGGGTCGCGAATCGGCCGCGACCAGGGCATCGGGTTGAAGGTCCGGCCAAAGCCGCCCCGGACGACCGTGTCGTCGTTGATGCGGTAGGCCACACCGAGGCGCGGGGCGAACAGCGTGTTGCTCGTCTTGAGGTTCAGGCTCTCGGGATTGCCGCCCAACCCGCCGAGGGCGACGTTGAACGTGTTGAAGTCGAGCAGTTCGATGCCGCGGTCGGCACGATGGAACAGCGGGTAGTTCTCGTAGCGCAGCCCGAGATTGACCGTCAGCTTCTCGTTGACCTGCCACCGATCCGAGATGTAGAGCCCGAACTGGTTCTCGCGGCCGGTCATCTCCTCGAACTGCACGCTCTTGCTGTAGCTGCCGATCTGGCCGAGCAGGAAGGTGGCGTAGGAGTTCCAGCCGCCGACGCTGGCGTAGCCGGGCGTGCCCGTGATGCCGCCGGCGAACGTCAGGGCGCCGCGCGGATTGCCGATCTCGGGCTGCCAGTGCGTCAGCTCGAGACGCACGAAGTCGAAGCCGGTCCGGATCTCGTGCCGTCCCGCGACCTTGGTCAGGTTGATCGACGCGGTGTAGCTGCGCTCGTCACGGACGACCGGCGTCCACGTCGCGTTGTTGCCCAGGATGCCGAGCCCGGTCTCGAACACCGGCATGCCGCTGTGCCGCTCGGGCACGGTGGCACTGTTGCCGGTCAGCCCCTGCTGGTTCAGTCCGGGGATGCCGAAGACGTCGGTGCCGTAGTTGACGCCGAAATCGGGGCCCTGCGACTGGTGCTTCATGATGTTGAAGCCGGCATTGCCGTCGACGATGAGCGTGGGGCTCAGCGTCCAGGTGTTGCCGATCGTGCCGAGGTACACCTTCGTGTCGCCACCGCCGGCCTCCTCGAACGGCAGGTAGAACAGGTCCTGCACCGAGGCGTCCATCATCGAGTACTTGGCCCAGATCTGGTGCGCCGACGTGCGGTTCCAGTTCACCTTCAGGTCGTAGTTGTCACGGGTCGCCTCCGGCGAGCGGGCGGCGAAGTAGTTGTTCTGCAAGCCGTTGTTGGTGCCCGCGTTGTTGGGCGCCGGGTAGAGGGCCTGGATCTGCCTGGCGATCCCGTTGATCCGGTCGGCCGGGATGACGGCACCGGGGAACGCCGTGCGGCCGGCGCCCGTCGCCAGGTTGCCGGTCGTCGGGTCGTAGATGCGGAAGTTCGGGTTGAACGCCAGCACCTCGCTGAAGTCCCCGTTGCGCATCTTCTCGGTCGGCACCGTGAACTGATCGAAGCGGCTCTGGTTCTGGAGGTTGCGCTCCCAGCCACCGAAGTAGAACAGGCGGTTCTTCACGATCGGGCCGCCCACGGTGCCACCCATGACGCTGGTGCTGGCGTCGAGCTTGACCGGGTCGAAGTAGCCCTGTCGTGCGTTGAACTCGTCCTGGTTGCGGAAGTAGAACGCCGACCCGCGCAGGTTGTTGGTGCCCGACTTGGTCGCCACCGACATCGCCGCACCGCCGGTCATCCCCGACGCGGCATCGAAGCTGTTGGTCGAGATGTTGACGTTCTCGATGGTCTCGACCGGCGCGATGTAGCCGGCGTGATGGGGCAGCCACACGTTGATGCTGGCGGCGCCGTCGATGCGCGTGGTGTTGGTGTTGCGGGCGGTGCCGTTGACGTTGGTCGTCAGCGCCCGGCCCGGGGTGTCGGTCTGCGCGTTCTGCAGCGCCGGCGGCGTCGCCCCCGGCACCAGGTTCATCAGCGCCTGATAGTTGCGGTACTGATTGAGCGGCAGGTTGACGACGTCCTCGGGCCGCAGGTCGACGCTGACATCGGCCTTGTCGGTCTTGAGCAGCGCCGCCTCGGTGGTGACGGTGACCGACTCGGTCAGGGCGCCCACCTCGAGCTTGGCCGCGACGCGCACGATGGCCCCCGGCGTGACCGGAATGCCCGTCTGCACGTACTCCTTGAAGCCCTGGAGCGACGCACGCAGCGTGTACGGACCGGCCGTGACGTTGCGAATCGTGTAGTCGCCGTTCTCGTCGCTGACGGCCTCGAGCTTGAGACCGGTGGCTTCGTTGACGAGCGCCACCGAGGCCCCGGGCACGCTCGCACCGGAATCGTCAGCCACTTGCCCGGTGACCGTGCCGTAGATGGCTTGCGCGGCCACCTCGGACGGGAGGAAGCAGAGCAGGGTCCACAGCAGGAGACCCGCGACGGGCCTCGGCCATCGAGCAACAGAAAACATGTGCGCCTCCAGCGACATGGCGTTCGGAAGGGGTACCGTCGCGACGGCAGCACGCCGCGGCGACGGGTCATCGCTGTGATGATGCGCTCACGGTAGAGGCGCGCTCGACGCCTGTCAATTGCGAAGAATTGCCCCAGATGGGGCCAAACCTAGCGTCGCGGTGCCGGCATGCGGAACGTCTGGCGCACGTACGCGATGTTGGCCTTCGTGTCGGCCTCGAAGTCGCCGGTGGGCGACCCGGTCTCGAGGACGTACCACCCCCGATAGCCGATGGCCTCGTACTCCTGCGCCAGGCGCGGCCAGTCGAGTTGCTCGGGATCCCGCATCAACTGCTGGCCGTTCTTGACGAATCTGATCGATGCGCGCGCCCAGTTTCGCCGGCTCGCCGTAGGGGTCGTGCACCTTCGCCTTGATGTTGCGCGCGTCGTAGTACACCCCGATCGCGGGCGACCCAATCGCGTCGAGCAGCCGCAGATTGTCCTCGGCCGAGATCCAGTCCTCGAGCGCGATGACCACACCCGCCTGCTCGGCGTACCGCGCCACCTCCTTCATCATCGCGACGAAGGTGTCGACCTGCGCCTGGCTCGCCATGTCGATGTGGCTGTCGCCGAGAATCGGCAGCAGGATGTTGGTCGTCCCGAGGTTGCGCGCCACCTCCACGGCTTCCACCAGCAGAATCGCCGAGGCCGGATTGGTGTGGAACGGCAGACGCGTCTTGCCCGGATTGCCGATGGCGAGCGAGCAGATCTGCACGCCGTGCTCGAGGGCCTGCTGCTTGAACGCCACTTGCGTCGCGGGCTGACGCAGATGCGGGCTGCCATCGGTGGGAAACGTCAGGCTGACCTGAATGCCATCGAGCCCCAGTTCGCGGGCCAGCGCGATCTTCGTGATGTCGCCGCGCTTGCCGAGATTCCAGTCGGTCATGCCCACGCGGACGGCAAGGGGCAGGCCGGCAGGGGCGGGACTGGGCTCGGCACGGCGCACCGGAGGCGGTGCCGGGGCCTGCGCGTGCGCAGCCGAGGGGAGGGTCGCCGCACCGAGGGCCACGGCCCGGGAGAGGAAGTCGCGTCGCTGCATGGCGGGACTCTACCGCAGAACCGGTCGAGCGGATCGCGACGCCTTCGCCCCGCTCGCCTGACCCTCGCCTGCCGCGACCGCCGCACGCGACGCGCGTGAGGCGCAGTGCGCCAGGACCCGCGCCGCCACCGGCGAGGCATCCGCGATGCAGGCGTTGATGGCGACACCGCGATAGGCGTTGCCTGCCAGAGCCAGACCCGGCCACTGTGCGAGGCGCGCCTCGGCGTGCGCCACGCGATCGAGGTGACCGACGGTGTACTGCGGGATGCCGGTGGGATGCCGGAAGATCCGCACGAAATCCGGCGTCACGTCGATCCCCATCGCACGCTGCAGCTCCGCACGCACCACACTCACCACCTGCGCATCGTCCAGCGCGAGCGCCTCGGGGTCGGTCGCGCCGCCGAGCATCGCGCGCAGCAGCACGTGGCCGTGCGGCGCGCGCCCGGGGTACACCGACGAGTCCCAGAGCACGCCGAGCGTGCGCAGGCCCTCGCTGCGCGGCACGAGATACCCGAAGCCGTCGAGCGGTGACGGGAGGCGATGCGCGCCATAGCCGACGCACGCCACCACCATGCCGGCAGTGGGGATGGCGTCGAGCGTCGCGGCCAGCGGCGCGTCCAGCGCCCGCACGATACGGGCCGTCGTCGCCGAGCCACTCGCGAGGACCACGGCATCGGCATCGATCGGCCGGTCGCCGGCGATGCCCACCCGGAAGCGGCCGTGCTCGGCGGTGAGGCCCTGCACGTCCACTCCGGTGCGGACCACGTCGCCGAGGCGCGCGACGAGCCCACGAATCAGTTCCTCGGCGCCGTCGCGGAAGGACGTCAGTCGTCCGAGCGGCGCGCCCATCGCCTCCCCGTGCCGGCGGGGGTGCTGCCGACGTCTGGCGATCAGGGCGCGGACCAGGCCGCCGTGGTCGGTCTCGAGATGCCACATCTTCGGAAAGCAGGCCCGCAGCGACAGGTCGTGCGCATTGCCGCCGAAGACCCCCGACACCATCGAGTCGACGAGGACGTCGGCGGCCTCCCGGCCGATGCGCCGCGTCGCGAACGCATGAATCGTCTCGTCGCCCTCGGGGCGCGCACGCGCGAAGGGCTCCATCGCGAGACGAACCTTGCCAGACCACGACAGCAGGCCACTGCCGATGAAGTCGAGCGGCCCGCCCGGCAGCGGGTGCAACCGGCCGGCCCTGAAGATGAAGCGACGGCGCGCGCGGTCGTCACTCGGCTGCAGACGGGCGTCCAGACCGAGATCACGGACGAGCGCCAGGGTGTCTGGCGCGTTGTCGAGGAACCCGTTCGGCCCCCATTCGCAGACGTACCCGTCGAGGTGTTCCGTGCGGATGTTGCCGCCAGGGCGGGCACTCCGCTCGAGCACCGTGACGTCGATCTCGCGCGCCGCGTCCTGGGCGCGCAGCGCGTGCGCCACCGACAGCCCGGCGACCCCGCCGCCGATGACGACGACATGCTGACGGGACGATCGCGCCGCAGCCCTGTCGCTCATGTCGTCACGAGCTGACGGCTGACGAGTTCGGCCAGCGCCTCGATGTAGAGCGGATGCGTGTTGAGGGCCTCGCTGCGTCGATAGTCGACGATGCCGGACCTGATCGCATCCTCTCTGAAGAGCTGATCCACTTCGTAGAGGGTCTCGATGTGATCCGAGACGAAGGACACCGGCACCATGAGCACTTCCTTGACGCCCTGCCGGCCGAGGTCACGCAGGACGTCCTCGGTGCCGGGGCCGATCCAGGTGACCGGACCGGTGCGCGACTGGAAGGCGATGGTGTGAGGATTGGGCACCGCGATGCGATCGAGAATCCCCTGCACGGTGCGGTGCGTGTGCTCGACGTAGGGGTCGCCCTCGTCGATGAACTTCTTCGGCAGGCCGTGCGCACTGAACAGGATGGTCACCTTGTCGCGCCGGTGCGAGGGAAAGCCCGCCAGAGCCCGGCGCACGTTGTCGGCCATCGCCTCGAGATAGAGCGGGTGGTCGGGATAGGCCTCGACGTGGTCCACCTCGAACCGCCCCCGCCACTTCGGCTGCGCGACGACGCGCTCGAACTCGCGGCGGGACGACCCGGTGGTCGCCCGCGAGTAGTGCGGGTAGAGCGTCAGCGTGACGAGCCGCGAGACGCCCTCAGAGGCGAGCCGCTGCAGGGCCGTCTCGGTGTCGGGCTGCCAGTAGCGCATCGCGACCTCGACGACGTGCCGGCGTCCCGTCTGGCGATCGAGGTGATCGTTCAGGGCCATCGCCTGGGCCCGGGTCAGGCGCAGTTGCGGCGACCCGCCGCCGATGGAGGCGTAGTTGCGGCGGACGCCGTTGCCACGCGCCTTGGCGATGATGCGGGCCACGACCGGCTGGAGCAGGGCGCCCATCGGCAGCTCGATGATGTCGCGATCGGAGAAGAGATTGACGAGGAAGGGCTCGACGTCGGCCAGCGTCCCCGGCCCGCCCATGTTGAACAGCAGCACACCGACCGGAGGGGCAGCGAAGGCGCGATCGATCACGGGGATCTCGGGCGCCACCGGGGCGCAGGCTGGAGCAGAGAGGGGCATGGCTAGATGGTCCGGGAGAACACCGGGGTCGCCGCGCGCTTCTCGCGCAGGTGCCGGTCGAAAATCATGCAGATGTTGCGGACGAACAGACGGCCGCGCGTCGTCACCCGCAACGCGCCGGGCTCGATCTCGAGGAAGCCATCGGCGACGGGGCCCTCGGCCAGCTCGCTCAGCTCGCGGGCGAAGTACGCCTCGAAGTCGATGGCGAAGCGTCCCGCCGTGGCCTGCGTGTCCAGCCGCAGGTTGCACATCAGCTGCGAGATGACGTGACGGCGCAGCTGATCGTCGGCATCGAGTGCGTAGCCGCGCTCGACCGGCGCGCGACCCGCGTCGATGGCCTGATAGTAGGTGCTCAGCTTCTTGGTGTTCTGGGCGAAGGCCCCGGCGACATCGCCAATCGCCGAGACGCCGAACCCGATGACATCGGGAGCGGGCCGGGTCGTGTAGCCCATGAAGTTGCGATGCAGCGTGCCGGCGTCTGCCGCACGGGCCAGGTCGTCGTCCGGCAGCGCGAAGTGGTCCATGCCGATGGCGCGATACCCGGCGGCGAGGAAGCGGGTGCGCGCCTCCGCGAACAGCTGCAGCTTGCGATCGGCAGACGGCAGTTCCTCGACCTTGAGCAGCTTCTGGTGGGCGCGAATCCACGGCACATGGGCGAACGAGTAGGCGGCGACGCGATCGGGACGCAGCGCCACCACGGTGTCGATGGTGCGCGCGAAGGACTCGACCGTCTGCCGCGGCAGGCCGTAGATCAGATCGACGTTGACCGACGCGAAGCCGAGGGCGCGGGCATGCGCCACCAGGGCGCCCGTCTCCTCGACGCCCTGCACCCGATTGACGGCGCGCTGCACCTCGTCGTCGAAGTCCTGGACGCCCAGGGAGAGACGGTTGAAGCCGAGGGCCCGCAGGGTCTCGAGTTGCGCGACCGAGGTCACGCGCGGGTCGACTTCGAGCGCGACCTCCGCGTCGGGGTCGATGGTGAAGTGGCGCAAGACCTCGGCGTGCAGGTCACGCATCTGCTCCGGCGAGAGATAGCTGGGGGTGCCGCCGCCCCAGTGGTACTGCACCACCCGTCGCCGGCGGCCCAGCGCCTGCGCGACCATGCCGATCTCGCGCGCGAGGTAGGTCAGGTACTGCGCGGCCACGTGCCGCTTCTTGGTGACGATCACCGAGCAGCCGCAGAACGCGCAGCGCGACTCGCAGAACGGCAGGTGCAGGTAGAGCGAGAGCGGCGCGTCCGTGTGCCGGGCCGCCGCGGCCAGGTGCCGGGCATAGGCGTCCGGGCCGAAGCCGTCGTGGAACTCGACGGCTGTCGGATACGACGTGTAGCGCGGACCGGGTCGGTCGTACGTGCGCAACAACTGGAGGGTGACGGCCTGCTCAGCGAGGTCGCCGGACGCGGGGGGCGCGCCCGGCGTGAGCAGGGAGACAGGGACATCGTGCGGCGACGAGACAGGCACGACGCACAGGAGTGCAAGGCACGGGCCACGCTCGAAGTGCCGGGTTTCCGGCACCGCCGACTGAGTCTCCTGGCCGGCAGCGCGGGATTTCCCGCGCGCCCGCGAAGGAACCCACGGCGAGGCAGCCCCCCTCCATAACACCTTCGATACGTCGAGGACGGTCTGGCTGCAGCGACCCGCGTCTGCGACACGGTGTACCAGCCGGACCCGCCACGGGTCCGCGGCAGCACGCGGGCGGTGAGTCCGGGCTGCGTCCGCCTCATGCTCGCGGCGGCCCGCAGCCTGGCCGAGCGCGAAGGCGGCCGAGCGGTGGGGGCCGGCCGCATCCTGGTGGAAACGGTGCAGCGCGACGACCAGATCGCGGTACCGTCGACGAGGCGGTCTATCCGCTGGAGGCCAGGGCGGTCGACGTGGTCGTGTGCCGGGTGCCCCACGGCGGCGCCGGCGACGTGCTGGCTCACGCCAGTGCCCATCACCCCCAGGTGCTGCGCGTGGCCCTCTGCGACGGCGACGATCCGGCGCGCGCGCTGCCAGCGCTGCGTGACGCGCACCGCTGCCTGAGCGGACGAGCGCGCGACGACGCAGAAGTTCATCGGCACCTGCTGGAGTTGCGTGCTGTCGCCGTGGACGCCCAGGTGCTGTCGGCGGCGTCGTGCTCGAGCGGGATGTTGCGGGCGACGGTCTCGCAGATGATCCGGGCCATGTCGCGAAAGAGGTCGCCGACGGCGACGGGCTTGCGGTCGCCGAGTGTGCCGCGCGCGACGGTGCGCAGGCGACGGATGATGTCGGCGCCGCGCCGGGTGCACTGCTCGGTGGTGTCGAGGATCTCGTGCGCCTGCGCGTCGCGGACGTGATCCTTGATCAGGGAGGTGCCGATGATGATCGGCGTCAGGATGTTGTTGAGGTCGTGGGCCAGTCCGTATGGTAGCTGGAGAAGCGCCCGTCCAGACCCAGCTCGAAGATCAGATCCGGCATGGCGCCGACCGCCTGCTCGTGGCGACGGAGCGGCAGCGCCGCCGCCGAGCCCCCGGGGGGCCCTCGGGACAGCGGTCGCGCCGCGCCACGGCTGCGTCCCTGGGTCCTCCATGGACGCCTGACACCAGCACGGGCGGTTCTCGCCGATGGCCGTGCCGGTGGGACCGTGTCCGCACGGGGTGTCGGCGGACGCCGAGACGTGGATGCCCTCGAGATTGCCGCGCATGTCGCCGTAGCAGGCGCCGGGCTCCACGGCCCCGGTGGTCTCGTCGATCATCGCCACGAAGGCCATCGAGAAGCCGCCCGAGACGACCGCGGACTGGCAGAGATGGCGCAGCAACTTCCTGTTCGCGGGACGCAGGCACGATCGCGTGGGTCAGTTCGCTGAGCGTGGCGTACGACGAGGCGAGCTGGGTGATGCGGGCCTGTTCCAGATGCCCGGCGCGGCGCCGCTGAGCACGAGGCGCCACCGTTCTTCGGTGCGCTCGGGACGGGTCGCCTGGGCCTGTCCGATCTCCTCGTGTGCCGCGCCCACGCGCAAGCGAGCCTCGCGTTCGCGCTGCTGCGCCCGGCGCGACGCCACGATCGCCAGCAGTGCAAGCCCGAGCGCTCCCGCCAGGCCCAGCATGCACAGTGCGTGCGCGACGTCGACGGACGCGAGCGGAGGAACCAGCGAGGCAGGCGACATGCCGAAGACGTGTGGGCGGCTCGACGCGAGTCGCCTGTGTCGAGAATCGGCGTGCCCGAGGGCCCTCGTGAGCCTCACCACCGACGTCGGCCTTGCCCCATCGAAGGGTGTGGATCGGCATGCGTGGCACGGATTGCTACAACGGTGACGCGGAACGCTACCACCACCCGTGGGAGAACCGCGTGTGGCACGCGCACAGGCCTGGCCTCTCGCTTGCACTGGTGCTGCGCATCTCGTGTATCGCACACGGCGCGCCCTCTGGCGCGCATTCAAGGAGACATACCGCTCATGGCCCAGGGATCACTGCACGACATGTTCATCGACGAACTGCGCGACACGTACGACGCCGAGAAGCAACTCACCAAGGCGCTGCCCAAGCTGGCGAAAGCCGCGACCTCGACGGACCTGCGCGCCGCCTTCGAGCAGCACCTTCAGGAGACCAGGGCCCAGATCGAGCGTCTGGCCCAGGTGTTCGAGAGCCTCGGCGAGAAGCCCCGCGGCAAGCACTGCGACGGCATGGCCGGCATCATCGAGGAGGGCAAGAGTGCCCTCGAGGAGGACGCGGACGAGGCCACGATGGACGCCCTGCTGATCGCCTCGGCCCAGCGCGCCGAGCATTACGAGATGGCGGCGTACGGCACGCTGGTCTCCTGGGCCACCGCCATGGGGCACACCGAGGCCGCGCAGCTCCTCCAGGAGACGCTCGACGAGGAGAAGGCCACGGACGAGAAGCTGACCACGCTCGCCGAGGGAGGCATCAACCAGGAAGCCGCGGACCTGGCGCACGGCGGCGACCAGGACGAGGACGACGAGCCGATGGCACCGACGCCGGCGCGTCGCAAGCAGACCGGTGCCGCCGCGAAGGCGACGGCCAGGTCGGCATCCTCGCGCGGTCCCGCCCGCAAGGCGACCACCGGCGCCCGCAAGCGCTAGCGCGACCACCGAACGTCCGCTTCACGAGGCTAGAATTGCGCTCGTGATGGCGAACCCCTTCGGTGACCTGGGGCTGGCCGCAGGCTATGCGGCCAGCCGCCCCGCCCTTCATCCGCTCATCGTCGATCGACTCCGCGCCTGGCGTGAGGGCTCCCCGGTCGGCCTCGCCGTCGACGTGGGGTGCGGTGCCGGCCTGTCGTCGCGACCGCTGACGAGCCTCGCATCGCAGGTGGTCGGCTTCGACCCGGCCGAGTCGATGGTGCGCGTCGCCCGGCGCACGGTGCCTGGGGTTGGTTTCGTCGCCGCCGCCGGCGAGGCCATGCCGTTTGCCGACGCCTCGGTCGACCTGCTCACGGCCGCCGGATCACTCAACTACGCCAGCGACCTGGACGCGACGCTCCGCGAGGCCGCTCGTGTGCTGGCGCCGGGCGGCGTGCTGGCGGTCTACGACTTCTCGCCAGGGCGGTCCTTCGCGGACTCCGACGCGCTCGACAGGTGGTTCGAGGCGTTCCTCGCCCGTTACCCGTTCCCGGCCAGTCAGGCCCGCCCACTCTCGCCTGCGATCCTGCGGGACGTCGCCACCGGCTTCACGGTCGAGCGCGGCGAGCCGTTCGAGCTGCCCCTCCCCCATGCCCTCGACTTCCACATCGCCTACATGCTCACCGAGACGAGCGTGCGCGATGCCGTCCGGCGTGGCACGCCGCTCGAGGACGTGCGCGCCTGGGTCACCGAGACGCTGACGCCGGTCTTCGGCTCCACCACACGGGACGTGGTGTTCCGCGGCTACCTCGCCACGCTGATCCCCCGTCGTCACTGACTCGAGCGTCGTTCGGCCCAGCTTGGCCTGCGCCGAGGGACCGGCCACACTGAGGAGTGCCTCGCGTGTCCGTCGCTCGCCTCTCCGTCGCGGCCCTGCTGGCTGCCGCTGCCCTGATCGCCGGGTGCGCCACGAGTGGTCCGCTCTCGCGCTTCACCACGCCGGCGTCGCCGCACGACGGCTACCTCGCCACGCTGACGGCATCGGGCCTCAGTGAGACGGCGCTCGGCCGCGACTGGCTCGCGGCAGGCGCCCTCGCCGTGCAACGCCCGGTGTCGGCCGCCTCTCCCTTCCAGGAGACCGGCTACTTCCCTCCCGCCATCCCGAGCGCCACCGCGTACCGGCTGGACCTGCCACGGGGCCGTCGGCTGTCCATCGAGGTCACCATGGAGGCCAGTGCACCGACACAGCTGTTCGTCGATCTCTTCGCACTGCGAGGCGAGGCGCCGCCCGAGCGCGTGGCGTCGCTGGCCGCGGACGCGACCACGCTCGTCTACGACGTGCCGCGCGACGGCTCCTACGTCGTGCGCGTGCAGCCCGAACTGCTGCGCGGCGGTCGCTACACGATCACGGAACGCACGCTGGCGAGTCTCGCCTTCCCGGTGCAGGGACTCACCGCCAGAGCCGTGCAGAGCCAGTTCGGCGCGCAGCGCGATGCCGGACGCCGCGAGCACGAAGGCCTCGACATCTTCGCGCCCCGTGGCACCCCCGTCGTCGCCGTCAGCGCCGGCATCGCGCGCACCGGGACCAACGGGCTCGGCGGCAACGTGGTGTGGGTCCGCGATGCGCGCCGCTCGTACTACTACGCGCACCTCGATCGCTGGGAGACCGAGGGCGTGCGGACCATCGCCGCCGGCACCGTGCTCGGCTACGTCGGCAACACCGGCAATGCGCGAACGACGGCGCCGCACCTGCACTTCGGGATCTACGAGGGCAGCGCGATCGATCCCCTGCCGTTCCTGGCGCCCGACGACGCCCCGCCCGATCCGGCGCCCACCAACACGTCGCGGCTCGGGACCACGGTGCGGACGGCCCAGGCGCGGGTGCCCCTGCGGCCAGGCCTCACACGCACGCCGGCGTCGGAGACGGTGCTGCCGCAGGGGACGATCGCGCAGGTCGTCGGCCAGACCGCCACGGCCTATCGGCTGCATCTGCCGGATGGATCGGCTGGCTACGTGAATCAGCGCGCGGTCACGCCCGGCGACACGCCCTGGCGACGTGAGCGACTGCAGGCGGGTGCGCTCCTGCGCGAGCGTCCGTCGGCGACCGCACCGGTGATCGAGACACTCGACGAACCCCGCCAGGCCGACGTGCTCGGCACGTTCGGCACGTTCAGACTCGTTCGCGTCGGCGGTGAACTCGAGGGATGGGTCGGCGACGGCTCACTGGGCGGTCCAGCCGCCATCGAGAACGAGTGAGGCGCCGGTCATGAACGAGGAGGCCTCCGAGGCGAGGAACACGACCACGCCCTTGATCTCGTGCAGGTCGCCCCAGCGGCCGACGGGCAGCTTCTGCAGGAAGGCCTGGTACTTCTCCGGGTCGGTCATGAGCGGCCGGTTCATCTCGGTGCCGAACGGCCCTGGGCAGATGGCATTGACGGTCACGCCCGCGGCCGCCCACTCGAGGGCGAGCACGCGGGTCAGCGCCGTGACCCCGGCCTTCGAGGACGCGTAGGGGGCGCGACCGGGCAGGGCGATCGACGCCAGCATCGACGACAGCATGATCACGCGTCCCCACCCACGCGCGCACATCTGCGGCCCGAGCGCGCGCGCCACGAGGAACGGGCCCTTGAGGTTCGTGTCGATGACGGTGTCCCAGTCCTGTTCCGACAGGGCGTCGGCATGGCCCCGGATGTTGACGCCGGCGTTGTTCACGAGGATGTCCACCGGGCCGAAGTCGGCCGCGGTCTGCGCCAGGAGTTGATCGACCCCGGCGCTGGTCGACACGTCGCCGGTCACACCGACCACGCGTGCGCCCGTGGTGGCGGCGAGGTCGGCCGCCGCGCGCTGCGCCGCGTCTGCCGACCGGCTCGACACGCACACCGCGGCGCCGGCTTCCGCGAGGGCCTCGGCCATGATCAGGCCGAGGCCGCGCGTGCCACCCGTGACGAGCGCGGTGCGCCCCTGCAGACGAAACAGGTCAATCGCGTGAGGACGTCCGTCGGCCATGGTCAGTTGCTCTCCAGGTGCAGCACGTCGCGGGCATGGGTCACACACGCGCGCACGTTGTCGTCTTCGGCCGCGCGCTGCGCCTCGGGCGACAACCCGGACACGCGCGGCAGGTCTGCACGCGCCTGCGAGCGTACCGCGGCCTCGAACCGTTCCAAGCGCTCGGCGCGGGTCGGCGACGGGCCGAAGGTCGTCCAGTAGCGGTCGGTACGACAGGGGACCGACAGCGGATCGCGCGTGATCATCTCGAGGCAGAGGCGCGCCTCGGGCCGTGCGGCACGGATGCGCTCGATGTAGCGCCCGAGCGGCAGGATGCCCTGGCCGAGCGGCACCTCGGACAGGTCGAAACCCTCGGCGGTGCGCCGCACGGCCATGTCCTTCAGGTGCGTGGTGATGGCGAAGGGCGCCAGCAGCGCGATCGTCTCGTCGGGAGGCTCGAGGAGCGCGAGGTTGTTGCCGAAGTCGACGCAGGCGCCGACGTAGCGACTGTCGACGGCGCGCAGCACGGTCACGAGTTCGGAGGCACACCAGTCCTTGTGATTCTCGATGCCGATGGCCAACTGGTGGCGCTCGAACTCGGGGCGCATGCGCACCAGCGTCTCCTGCCAGCGGGCCGAGAACGCGCTCCAGGCCTCGGCGGTGGCAAATGTCTCGTAGCGTCGGCCCGACAGCAACGCGACGCGTGCGCAGCGGGCGCCGAGCGCACGCGCCACCGACACCGCCTGCGCATAGGCGGCCGGCGACTCGAGGACACGGGCGGGCAGGGAGAGTTCGATAGCGACGCCGGCGCGCGCGAAGGCGTCGCGGATGGCGGTCAGGGCCTCGGGGTCGGCCGGAATCTGCGACAGGTCGATCTGCGCGCCCGCCGCACCGAACCGGGTACACAGGTCACGGAAGACGCCTGGGCCGAACCCCGCCGCGCTGGTCCGCACGAGATCGCGGCCCTGCGCGAGCCTGACCGCGAACGACGTGTACGCGAGGTACATGGACGTCCCGCGTCGGGGTCCCTCAGGCTGTCGCGCGCCCGCTCTGGCTCCCGCGGCCACGGCCATCATCAGGAATGCGCGTCGGTCAATCATCCGGATTCTCCGTTGCGACAAGGACGCCACAGGGTGGCACACCCTCCGAGGCTGAGGTAGAGTAACGGCGCTCCGGGAACTGTCGATACAAGGGGAGGCGAGTGCGCGTCCTCATGTGGCCTTCATCCACGGATGCGAGACTCTGTCCATGTGTGACCCGGCCCCGAGGCCCGGTCTCGGGGATCAGCCGCATGCGTCACTGTTCCGCTCTTCTCGTCACCACGCTGCTCTGCGTCAGCGCCGCACCGGTCTGCGCGCAGGACACCCGCGTGTCCGCCGACCTCGCGGCACCGACGGCCGCCGCCGCAATCGCCGATCCTCCTGCGCCGACGGCGGCTGACGCCCCGACTGAGGCGATCGTGCCGCTGACGACCCGCGGCCGGGGCGCGATGCCGTCGGTCGCGTCACTGTTCACGGACCTGCGCGGCGACCTGCGCAACACGGCCGACACGACCAACGCCGTCATCATGGTCACCGCCGGCGCGTCGGCCTCCCTGATCCACCCGTACGACTTTCGTCTGACCGACACCTTCTCGTCATCGCCAACGCTCGATCGCCTCCTGGGCCCGGGCAAGGTCGTCGGCGGTTTCGCCGTCCAGTTCGGTGGTGCCTGGGCGGCCTACGGCATCGGCCGCGTCGTCAAGTCGGAGCGGGTGGCGCAGGTCGGCGCGGATCTCGTGCGCGCCCAGTTGGTGAACACGATCTTCACGCAGGGCCTGAAGCTGTCGATCAATCGCACCCGGCCGGACGGCGATACGTGGTCCTTTCCGTCGGGGCACTCGTCGGGGACGTTTGCCAACGCCTCGGTCCTCCACCGACACTTCGGCTGGAAGGTCGGCGCCCCGGCGTACGCGGTTGCCGCCTACGTCGCGGCGTCTCGCCTCCAGGAACGACGCCACTTCGCCAGCGACGTGATCTTCGGGGCCGGCATCGGCATCATCTCGGGCCGCGCCGTCACGGTTGGCCGCGGCGACAACCGCTTTGCCGTCTCGCCGATGGGCGTCCCGGGCGGGGCGGGAATCACCTTCACGCGGCTGGCCAACTAGCCCGGCTCGTCAGCCCTGCCGAATGTGCTGCAGCACCGCCTGCAGCACGGCCGGATCTTCCGGCAACCCGCCGTGCGTGGTGGCGGTGGTGAACCGCAGGTCCTGGGGCGTGCGCCCGCCGGGGGCCATCAGTCGCGTCACCCTGGCGCCCCAGTCGCGCTGCACCACCGCCGGCACCAGGTACGGCTCGAGGCCGAGCATCGGCGTGTCGGGTTCCTCCTCCAGCACGCGCGAAATCATGTACAGCAGCGAATGCCCGTATGGCGCGCAGGTCGCGTCGCTCCGCTCCGCGGCATCGGACAGGTAGGCCACCAGTAGTCTCGCCTCGCTGGCCTCGAGCGCCAGACCGGCGGCCTCGGTGAACTCCTCGACGGCCACCGCCGGCGCCAGCAGGTTCACGCTCGTGAGCGCGAGGCCGAGACGCACGACGCGGGGAATGGCGTGCGTCACGACCAGTCCGCCCGCCGAGTGACTGACCAGGTGCAGACGGATGGCGGGAAACGACGCGCGTCGGCCGCGCGCCTTCAGCAGCGACAGCAACTGCAGCAGCCCTGCCCCCTCTGCGGTCGCGACCTCGGTGGCATGCGCCTTCACCTCGCGCCACAGCGCGCGCCCCGGCCGACGCACATGCCCCTCGATGCGCTCGTCGTGCCACGCCAGCAGCGCCGTCGGCGTGACGGCCCGCCACGGCAGCGGCGTCGCGGGTTCGTCCTCGGTGCCCACCTTGGCCTCGAGCAGCTTGCGGACGCCGCCGGCGGCGTCGGTCTCCCACAGCAGGAAGACCGGGAACACCTGATGCGAGTAGAGCAGGGGAATCCAGTGCAGGGCGCGGTCGAGGGCCCCCTGCTCGCCCGCCAGCCCGTCGTGGACGACGATGGCCACGTCGATGCCGTCGGCGCAGCCCCAGCGCTCGCAGGCGCGCGGCAGGTGTTCGTCCACCAGCAGGGCCAGGTCGTCGGCGTTGGTGCGGAAGCGCCCGCGCGTGCACAACTGGCCTTCCCCATCGACGGTGACGACGAACGGCGAGATCTCGTGCGCCGCCAGTTGTGGATTGCTCGAGAGCTGCACGCGCTGCGTCGCGGCGTCGATGCGCAGGGTGGCGGCGTCGGCCACCGCCGTGTGCTCGTCGGTCACCACACCGAGTTGCGCGACCCAGCAGTCCATCGCGTTCTGGCGCCAGTCCGCGTACGGCAGGATCTCGAAGCCACCGGCGCCCCACCGGTCCCCCCACGAGTTGTGCACGACGAGGCCCCGCTCCGTATAGCCGACGATGGCGAAGGCGTGGCCCGCATCCGGCAGGCCCTCCCGCGTCTCGATCACCGGGTAGGTCTCGGGTGAGGTCGGCGCCGGCGTCGGCTCGGCGTGGTGCAGGGCATCCCACCCGGCGTGCGTGAGGGCGCTCGCGTAGAGCACCCCGGTCTCGGCCAGCGCGCTGTGGATATCGGGAATCATGTCGGTCTGCACCCGGAAGTACGCGCCGAGGGGCCGCTTGACCGCATCCAGCCACCAGTCGCCCTCATCCAGGCTGGCGCCCGGCATCGACGGATCCCCCCACAACGCATGCGTGCTGGCGCCATGGTGGAACCAGCCTCGCAGCGCGCCCCGCAGCGAGGATCCCTGGTCCTGTTGGTCGTTCTCGGCCCATTCGTCGTAGCGCCGCGCCATGTCGTAGAGCATGTGCCCCGAGATGGCCTCCACCGGTCGTGCCGCGCGGTCCAGCAGGTACTCGATGACCGATGCCAGCGCGAAGCCCGTGCAGGCGCTGCTGCGGCCCTGACTCGACACCGGCCGCAGCCGCAGCGGCAACAGCGTGCCCGGCGGTGCCTGCCCGACGCGTGGCCTATACAGCCAGTCGCGCAGGTCGAGCGCATCGGCGCGCACGATGCGCTGCATCGGCAACTGGCGCGCGACGGGCACCGCGCCGATCAGGGGCCGTCCCGGCGGCGTCTGTGCGGACATCGCCCGCGCCGGCCCGCCGGCACGCCCGGCC